>DAOWBJ010000182.1 GCA_030634125.1 Victivallales bacterium | reverse complement strand
TAGACGATTCCCTTTTTGGGAAAATCAGGAATTCTCCGTAACGCTTTTTCCAATTTTTCTACATTCATTATTGTCTCTTTTGTTTCAATTTACTTATACAAAAAAACACGATAGCAGAATAAGCCGGATCCTGTTCCTCTTGCGAGGCGGCAGTCATCTATCTAAGCGACCAGAACCCGGAACTCAAACGTTGCGAGCAACAACTCGTTCCCTATTTGGTCTTGCAACAGGATGGGTTTACACTGCGGTGCCGCTCTCGCTAAACACCCGGTGAGCTCTTGCCTCACCTTTTCACCCTTACCTTTTCAGGCGGTATATTTTCTGCTGCACTAGCCTTCCTGTGGAATATAGTCCACAGTATCCTTCTTTAACAAAAGGAATCCCTGCTCTATGTAGTCCGGACTTTCCTCCAGCTCGTTAAAGCGGGCGACTGCCTACTACTATCGCGTGAACTCTTAATATAGTCCTATGGATAATTATATCAAGCCGATAATTGATAAAAAGAAGCCCGGCCACCAAAACAGGTCGGAATGGTCAGATTAAATGTTACTTTCCGTGTTGTTGACAATTTAACGATACGGTTCCCATTTGGGTTCGTTTTCAAATATCCATCTGTAATAATCAGTGCCTTGCAGATTTGCCGCCGCGGCCTCATCAACTATTACTGTACAATTAGAATGCAGCTGCAGGGCAGTCGCTGAAATCATTGATGTTATCGGCCCTTCAACGGCTTTTGCCAGAATTTCAGCTTTTTCTTTACCGGTAACGAGCATTATTACTTGTTCAGCTTCCAGAATCGTTCCAACTCCCATAGTGAATGCGCGTTTCGGCATGCTTTCCGGCGGGTCGAACAATGGTGAATTCTGGGCAACTGTTACAGGAGTAAGGGCTTTATCGCGGGTTCTGGAACTCAGTGCCGAGAGCGGCTCGTTGAAGCCAATATGACCTGAACGCCCGATCCCCAGCAGTTGCAGGTCAATGCCGCCGCTGTTTTTGATGCTTTCTTCGTAGAGCTTGCATTCCAGTTCCAGGTCTTCAGCTGTACCCAGCGGAAGATGAGTATTGCACAAATTCACATTTATCCTGTTAAACAAATGCTTGTTCATGTAATAGCGGTATGAGTTGGGATTTTCCGGGGATAAACCGATATATTCATCAAGATTATAAGTGCGGATTAGAGAAAAATCCAAACCTTTCTGGTGCTTATTAGCAAGTTTGTCATATACTTTCTCCATAGTGCATCCGGTCGCGAGACCAAGGCAGAGAGAAGGTTTTTGTTTTACCTTTTCGGCAATTAATTGAGCAGTTAATTCAGTTGCTGTTTCTGTTGTTGGACGAATTATTACTTCCATTGTGCGGCTCCATTTATAAGATTAAAGCTGCTTTACTAAAGCGCTTAAACATAAACTGTATTTTTGTTTTTTCAAGTTGATTTATTAAAAAGGCTTTTGTTTTTTCAGTTTGTCCTGTTCTTTAAAAAATTCTATTGTCTGAGCGAGCCCCGATGCAAAATCATTCTGCGGTTTAAACCCGGTTGTATTGAGTTTGTCAACAGCCGCCATTGAATGCTTGACGTCACCGGCACGTTCAGCCAGATGCAGGACTTTTGAGCTTGATTCAGTTATATCTTTTATAGTATCAACCAGTTTGTTAATCGTGATACGACCACCATATGCAATATTGTAAACCCCGGTGAATTCGCTTTGCGCCATGAAAACATTTGCCGCGACAATGTCTTTGACATAAATGAAGTCGCGGGTTTGTTCGCCGTCGCCGAAGATAGTTATATCTTCACCGGCAACCGCTTTGGCGGTAAAAATCGGCACAGCCGCGGCGTAAGCGCTTTGGGGGTCCTGACGCGGACCGAAAACATTGAAATAACGCAGGCAGGCAGTTTCGAGTTTGCCCTCCCGGGTGAACATATTGCAATAGTATTCGCCATCAAGTTTGGTGACAGCATAAGGACTTTTTGGTTCAGGGTACATTTCTTCGCGCTTCGGGACAGTCGGATTGTCTCCATAAATCGCCGCGCTTGTGCTGAAACATAATTTTTTGACACCAGCCGCGGCCGCTTCTTCCAAAACGATCAGCAAGCCGTTGACATTCAGATCAACGCATTCGATTGGCTTATCCATGGATTCGGGTACGCTGATCATAGCTGCCATGTGAAAAACGTAATCAACGCCTTCCATAGCTTTGCGGACGATTTTACGGTCGCGAATATCGCCTTCGATAAACTCCACATCAAAACCGTCAAGATTGTGTTTGTAGCCGGAACGCAGGCTGTCCAGCACGCGCGCTTCGGCTTTTCCCTGAAAATGTTCTACAATATGACTGCCGATAAATCCGGCTCCGCCTGTAACTAATACTTTCATAATAATACCTGTATTTATCATTTTGTTTTAGTAGTGCCAGGAGCAGCCTTGCTCCGGCACATAAAAACTTTATTCGGGCTGTGATTTTATATACTGTCCGAGACATTTGTCGCGGAGCAAGCTGCTCCTGCGACTACTAATCTATTGAATTTAATAATGCCGTCATGTCATCCATTTGTTCTTCAATGGATTCGACTAATTTAAATTGTGTCCGGCAGCGGTCAAGATTATGTCCTTCACGATGCGTTTTGAAATAAATATCTCCTTCGAGATAATCTGTCAGGAAACGAATACCAATTTCCAGAGTAATAAGTTTACCTGAAAAGGGCAGGTTTTCACGTTCCCGTGGAGTTAAAAAATCGCCGGCGGTGCTCAAATAACCTCGCAGGAGAGATTCAAACATGTGAAACTGCATTGTAACTTTTGATAAATCCTTTTCGTCTTCAGCCGCCGGGCTGGTACTTGTGCGCACCATGTCGCCGAAGTCATAATGAACTAAACCGGGCATTACCGTATCCAGGTCAATTACGCAAACACCTTTGCCGGTTTCATCGTCGATCATTACATTGTTGAGTTTGGTGTCATTGTGAGTAATGCGTTCGGAGAGTTTGCCTTCCGCCAGCAAATCAGTGAGTTTTGAAGTGTCCGCTTTGCGGTTCATGACAAAATCAATTTCCGCCTGAGCATCCTTGACTCGTCCAGCCGTATCCGCCGCGACAGCTTTTTCCAGATCAGCAAAACGCCGCGGAGTGTTATGAAAATCAGGAATAGTTTCATGCAGTCTTTCGCCGGGGAGGTCGGCGAGGTCTTTCTGGAATAAACCAAAAGCGCTTGCGGCTTCGTATGCCTGTTCAGCGGTTTCGATAACGTCATAAGTCCGGGCTTTTTCGATAAAAATATAGGCGCGCCAGTATTTGCCTTCTTCGTCCTGCGTGTAGGATCTGCCGTCGAGGGCTTTGATTACATATAAAGTATGACGGGTGATTTCTTCATCGCCTTCATCTTCAATTTTCTTGAAAATATGCTCGGTTACACGTTTGATGTTATTCATCAAAGCCGGAGGATTCTTGAAAATATTTTCATTAATTCGTTGAAAAATATAATGTAATTCAGTTCCGCCCTGGTTAACTATAACGCGCAAAGTGTCGTTAATATGTCCCGAGCCGTAAGGCGCGGCGGAGATGAAATCACCATAGATTTTAAATTTATCTTTTACTGTTTTTACTTTTTTTATCATTTTAATTACCTTAGAAAAGTTTATTTGGATAAACACCTTGTTCTACGAGTTTTTTAATGCTCGCGACAACGGCGGGTTTGTCTTCGCGGTAAGTGATGCCGAACCATTCATCTTCGGAAGTCATTACTTTGACTGTGGCTTTGCCATGTTTAACCAAAGTATCAGCCACCAGCGGAATAAAAAATTCTGATTTCATTTCCTGACCGTGTTCTTTCAGAAATTCAACAAACACGTCATCCATGCAGTCAAATAAAGAAGGAGTGAAGCCCCACATATTCATGGAAACAATTTCGTCTCCCGTGAAATCAATAATACTGCCGTCTTCCATAAAACTTTTAGCCGCTTTGCCGCTGCGTTCGATTTTGGTGTGCTCAACGACTTCGGTCAAATTACCGGCGGAGTCAACTTCACAAACCCCGCGGGATACAGAACCGTTATCTGATAAAGTATTACGCATAATAAAACCGCACATGGAAAAATCTGCTTTGGCGCCGTCTTTCGCCTGACTCAAATAGTCCGCTAGCAATTGGAAACCGGCGCGACCATAAAAATCATCACCGTTAATTACCGCGAAAGGTTCATTAATCAGCTCTTTAGCTACATAAACCGCGTGTCCTGTCCCCCAGGGCTTTTCGCGTCCTTCCGGCACGCTGAAACCTTCGGGCAGGGCGTCGATCTGCTGAAAGGCGTAATCAAGCGCGATTTTGCCTTCATAACGAGAACCGACGGCAGTCTTGAACGCTTCTTCGATGTCGCGGCGAATGATGAATACGACTTTGCCGAATCCGGCGCGGACAGCGTCAAAAATGGAGTAATCAATAATAGTTTCTCCCGACGGACCGACCTGGTCGAGCTGTTTAAGTCCGCCGTAACGGCTTCCCATTCCCGCTGCCAGAACTAATAAAGTTGGTTTCATGTTACTTATTTCCTTAATTATTTATTATGAGGACTCACGGACGACAAGGTCGCACTCGATAATCTCAGTTTGTATGTTTTTTTCACCATTAATAATGCGTTCCAAAAGCATTGCTGCGGTTTCGCCGATGCTGTAAGGTTTTAAAGTTACGGATGATAGCT
>DAOWBJ010000274.1 GCA_030634125.1 Victivallales bacterium | reverse complement strand
TTCGAAGCCATATCATGCAATTTACCGGTAAGCATACGTTCCATTTTTTCATTTTGCCGCTTAACAATCGGCAGCAGGGATGCAAGCTGAGCCTCATGTAAATTCGAAGCCATATCATGCAATTTACCGGTAAGCATACGTTCCATTTCTTCATTTTGCTGTTTAACAATCGGCAGTACAACTTCAACGAGAGGATTATTTTTGACAGGGAAATGTTTCTGTTCTGTTTTGGGTATTTCTATTTTAGATACTTCTATTTCAGGTGCTTCTATTTCATGAGCGACATCCACGTTCACGGGATGTTTATCAGATAATTCTATCATTATTTCAGAAGCTGTTTTGCCGTTACCGCGCATTTCCGCTATCTCTTTCAGGACATCCAGGGAACTGTCAAAATAAATTTTACGATGGCCTCTGACTTCAAATTCAATATATTCTTCATAACGCGTCATCCAATCTTTTAGCGTTGTACGTGCCACTCCAAGCGTCTTCACAAAATCAGCGATAATGTAAGTTTTGCGGTTTTTCATAAAAATCCTCCTTTTTTCATTGCTTCATTGCGTATTTGCAATTTCCATTATTCGTTCCAAATCTATTTCTATTTGCTTTTTTAGTTCAGCCGGCGAAAAGAAACAGCGTTCTTCGCGCAAATATTCTAATAATTCAATTTCCACCGTCTGTCCGTATATATCGTCCGAAAAATCAAGAAAGTGAGCCTCAAGGCGTATTTCCCTTTTGCCCGGGCGGTTATAAGTAGGCGAAACACCGACATTAACAGCCGCGATATACGTTTTGCCATTGACGAAGGCTCTCGCCGCGTATACGCCGCAGGGAGGTAATACTCCGTATTGAATATTCAAATTAGCGGTCGGATGGTTCAGGTCTTTGGTCGCGTCCTGATGTCCTTTTTCGACGATGCCCGTCAAACTGTAATGACGGTCAAGCATTTCCGCGGCGTCAGAAAGCTGTCCGCTTGCGATGACCCGTCTAACACTTGTACTGCTGACAATGTCGCCGTTTCTGATAAATTCTTTAACCGCGGCAAAATCAAAACCATCCTCTTTTGCCATTTTTTCGAGCAGGTCGATCTTGCCGACCCCTTTTGCTCCGAAACGCCAGTCGCGCCCGACACATAAACCGCAAATTTTTATATCAGGCGAATGCAGGCAGCTTTTTATGAATTTCTCCGGGCTTTGTTCCGCGAAGCTTTGCGAAAAAGATAAAGTAACCACGGCCCGCATGCCATAATCATGAAGCAAACTGATTCTTTTTGCGGGAGGAATCAGCAGCGGCGGAGGGTTTTTGGGATTCAATATAGCACGCGGATGCGGATAGAAAGTCATTGCTACCGGAGTCGAATTATTTTTCTTTGCCATTTTTACAAGTTGCTTCAGCAAGAGTTGATGCCCGCGGTGAACGCCGTCAAAAACTCCTATTGCAATGCTGACTCTGGTGATACCGTTTTCTACCAGTTCCCCCAAAGAGCTTACATTTAGTTTTTTATTTTTTGTCATTCTATTTCTTATTTTATGTTTTTGTTGTAAACATTTGCATTAGTATGATATATAAAGTATATTTGTGTTAAAGAATTTCAACCGTTATTCATCCGTCATTTTTATTTTTTTAACGGAAAGCACTACTTTTTTGTCTAAAATGACGCTTTTTTAACGGACAAACAATATTTTATAAGAGATAAGCAAAAATGAAAAAGATATTATATCCGGGAAGTTTCGATCCTTTGACTAACGGGCATTTAGATTTAATTGAGCGCGCGAGCAAGCTTTTTGACGAAGTTATCGTCGGAGTTGCTGTAAATCGAGATAAAAATTATTTTTTGGAGCAATCTGAAAAAGTAACGGTTATTCAAGAATGCTGTACCTGTCTGCACAATGTAACGGTACGTCCTTTTGACGGTTTGATCGTAAATGCCTTAAATGACTGCAGCGCGCAAGCTATATTACGCGGTCTGCGGGCTTTTTCGGATTTTGAATATGAACTTCAAATGGCTTTGATGAATCGTAGTCTGGATAAAAAATGCGAAACTATTTTTATGATGCCGACACCTAACAATTCTTTTGTCAGTTCAAGCATTGTCAAGGAAGTCGCTTTATTGGGAGCGGATTTCTCGCAATATGTTCCAGATCCGGTTTTCAAGCTTATTGCACGAAAGCTCAAGGATAGCAAAATTAAATGATCAGTTTTTCAACAGATATTCTAAAAAAGCAGGATATATATCTTGAAGGTGAAGAGCCGCCGGCTTTTTTGGAAGTGGAAGATTCAGAAATGATCTCCTTCAAAGACAATATTCATTACAAACTGCACGCCTCAATGGTTTCCGGCGGAGTTCTGGTAAAAGGCGGCGCCGGCACCAGCTATGATGGTGTGTGCGGCCGCTGTCTGGAAAATTTCAAAGGCGAATTTGAAAATTCAGATATTTGTTTATTTTACGAAGAACTTTTTGGGGCTGAACTGGATGTAACGGAAGATGTACGTGCCGCCCTGGTTGTAGAAATTCCAATTAATTGTATCTGCAGGGATAACTGTTCCGGCTTGTGTCATATATGCGGAAATAATCTTAATAAAAATAAATGCAATTGTCAGGAAGCTGACAATGTGGACAGTCCCTGGTCGAAGTTGAATAATCTTAAATTATAGGGGGAAGTATGAAAAAGTTCCTTTTTTTGCTGATTTCACTTTTGATAATAATAACGTTTTCTGAGCTAACAGCTAAAGATGATGAAAAATCTTTAGAGATCGATACCAGCTCAACTTTGAAGAAAGATTATAAAAAATCACTCGAATTTGATTCCGACTCTACTTTAAACCGTTCTAATATGGATAAAGTATCCGAAGCTGTTGAAAAAAAAATCAAAGAACTTATTAAAAAAAATCCTGAAAAAGCCAAAGCATTACTCGCTAAAGCCAAGAGCGTAACGCAGTTTTTGAAAGAAGCCGAAAAGTTTAAAGATGCTAAAACAGCGAAAATCTGCGGAAAACTTGCAAATAGTTTAAAAACTCTGGCAGAATACCATGAAGGCAAGGAAGTTTCAGACAAAAAATTATATCAGGCTTATAATGACTGCAAATTTATTGCAAAAGAGATCAGGCAAATCAAGCTGCGTGTAGCGGCGGCAAAGCGTAATACCCCGCAAGCAAAAAAAATCAGAGCATTCCAAAGGTCCGCCAAACATTATCTTAGCAAAGCCAAAACAGCGAATGCGCAAGGTTACAAAGCTGAAGCTGAATA
>DAOWBJ010000044.1 GCA_030634125.1 Victivallales bacterium | reverse complement strand
TTTTAGTCCTTTTTTATCTAAGAGCCGTTCAAAAATAACCTTTACATCTGCGCGTTTCTCCCGGTTGCTTTGCGGGTTGCCGATTCGTTACATAGCTGAGGCTATGCGCCTCATCAGCAAGCCACAAATCATTCCGGGATAATTCACGCATTTTGTCAAGTTTATTCTTTTACAGCTCCTAACTTCGCTTGATGAACAACAAATATATAATACTTTTATGCTTTTTTACAGCAAAAAACTGATTAAACAGTTAAAATTTTGCCGGAAAGCTGTTTTTTTATGGCTTCATGATATTTTTATATTAAATAAAATGAGAATATCATAGCATGTTTTCTTGAAATTTTGATTGATTGATGGTATTTTACAGCATGTCGGGTAGTCTTGTTTTGCGATAATAACATATCATATCCGGGTGTTTATTAATAGAATTAAAAATTTACATACATTGAAAAGATGTGGGAAAATGACGGATATAAAAGAAGAGGCACAACAAAAAATAAAAATTACGAACTCTCTTGGTCTGCATGCCCGGCCCGCGTCATTATTTGTGAAAGTCGCGACGACTTTCAAATCTGAAATAATAGTTGAGAAAGATGGTGAAGAAGTAAACGGCAAGAGCTTAATGGGATTGCTCATGCTCGCGGCCGCGTCGGGAAGCGTTATTAAGGTTTCGGCAAAAGGCGAGGACTGTACCAGTGCTTTGCAGGCAATTATTGAATTGATAGAAAAAAAGTTTGAAGAGGAATAATCATCGTGGCTAAGTCTAGTAAAAAAGAAAAAATTTATCATGGTATTGGAGCGTCTCCAGGGATTGCCATAGGAAAGGTGCTGCTTATAAAAGAGCATAGTACTTCCTATGCGAAGCCGCCTGACGCAGCGATTACTCCTGAACAAGTTGAAGCTGAAATAGTCAAATTTGAAAAAGCTTTAGAGAGAACCCGTCTGGAGCTGGAAGATCTCCAGAAGCGTGTTCAGAATAAAATACAGGCTCATGAGGTGAGTATTTTTGATGCACATTTACTAATAGTTGATGATCAGATGCTGCTTCATGAGGTGCAGGACAGCATTCGGAATCAGCTCACAACAGCGGACTGTGCTTTTTTCAAAATAATGGAGCGTTATGTAACGGCCATTTCAGTAATGGCGGATGCTTATATAAGAGAGCGGGTCGCGGATATAAAAGATGTGGCGTCCAGGGTTTTGGCTAATTTACGGGAAACCAGCCGTCCCGTTCTTGATTATCTTGAGGATTTACGAATTATAATTGCTTATGATTTGACTCCGTCAGATACGGTTTTACTTGACCGCCAGAAAGTGCAGGCGTTTGCGATTGAGAGCGGCAGCAATACGTCGCATACCGCAATTCTCGCACGGTCAATGCAGATACCGGCGGTGGTAAACATCGCGGGCGATGTTGTTGATGAACTGGAAAATAATGAAGATATAATTATTGACGGGTTTATTGGCACGGTTATTGCCAAGCCTACAGAGAAAACCCGCAAAGCTTAGCAGTTAAAAGCAAAAGAGGAAGGTCGCTTTTATATTGATTTGATTCGCGAAAGCCGTCTGCGTCCGGAAACGCTTGACGGTTTTACGGTGCAGCTTGCTTCTAATATTGAGACTCTTGAGGATATTCAAACCGCTAAAAAATTCGGCACCAGCGGAGTCGGCTTGTTTCGTACCGAATATATGTACATGGGGAACAAAGAATTACCCACAGAAGAAGCTCAAATAAAAACATTTACAAGTTTGATTAATGAAATGAACGGCGAACCGGTAATCGTTCGCACATTGGATATCGGCGGCGATAAATATTGTGAAAATTTATCGCTTAGAAAAGAAGCTAATCCATTTTTGGGATTGCGGGCAATTAGACTTTGTCTACATGAATGTCAGGATGTTTTCCGCACTCAACTGCGGGCACTGCTGCGGGCCGGCGCGGCTGGAAATCTTAAAATAATGCTTCCAATGATCTCCTGTGTTGAAGAAGTTATACAGGTAAAAGAAATTATTGAACAACTCAAAAAAGAGTTGCTCAAGGAAAAACTGCCGTTTAATCGTGATATTGAAGTGGGTATTATGATTGAAACCCCGGCGGCGGCATTGCAGGCCGAACATTTCGCGAAACTTGTTGATTTTTTCAGTATCGGTACTAATGATTTGATCCAATACACTATCGCTATTGACCGGGATAATGAAAAGGTGGCTTATCTTTACGAACCAACTAATCCGGCAATACTGTATTTAATAAAAAAAGTTGTGGACGCGGCAAAAAAGAACCGCGTCTGGGTCAGCGTTTGCGGTCAAATGGCGGGCAGCCCGCAATACATACCTTTATTGCTGGGGCTGGGCGTTCACGAACTAAGCATGGTGCCGATGTCGCTTGGAGCGGTGCGGCGCATTATTCGTAAACTTAAAATGCACGAAGCGGAAGTCGCGGCCGAAAAGGCTCTGAACAGTTCAAACGCCCGGGAAGCGTTGAATGTTTCTCTGGAGCTGCTCAAAAAGATTTCACCGGAAGTTACTGATTTAGCATTTCGCGGGTTATAATAATGAAAAGTGCAATAAAGGTAATTGCTTTTGACGCTGATGATACTCTGTGGGATAATCAACCTCAATTCAACGAAGTAATCACCGAATTTACTAAGATTTTAAAACCTTATTGTTCCGAAAAAAATGCCGCGGAAGCCATCCATAAAGTTCAGGTCGAAAATCTTCCGATTTACGGTTTTGGCGCAAAATCGCTTACTTTATCAATGACGCAGGTGGCTTGTAAATTATCAAATAATCAGATCGACGCGGCCGGCATTGAAAAAATTCTTCAGCTCGGCAGAAAGCTCCTTAGTTCGCCGGTTATATTGCTGGATTCCGTAGAAAAAGTTGTAAAACAACTCAAAGAAAAATATCTTTTAATATTGATAACCAAAGGTGATTTAGTCGAACAGAAACGCAAACTGCGCGAATCCGGTTTGTCAAAATATTTTCACCATATCGAAATACTAAGCGACAAAAAAGTAGAGGATTACCAGAATTTATTTGATCGTTTGAACTTAAAATCGAAAGAATTTGTCATGGTTGGCAATTCTCTGAAATCCGACATCATCCCCGTTCTGGAGCTCAACGCACAAGCTGTTTACATCCCATATCACAGCACGTGGGAACACGAAAACGTCAACGATTATGACCAAAATCACAAAAATCTAACCCAAATAGAAAAACTAAGTGATTTGATCCAAATCCTTACGTAAAAGGACTACGATATAAGCTAATTAATTTCACACTATACGAAAAAATGATGTAGCTGTGAAAATGTTTGAACGGCTGAGACAGCCGTTGCTTATATAAAATGTAAATAAACAATAAATGATGTAGTCACCCCTGTCTCAGGGGTGGGGAACGCTTGTATTGCTGAGACAACAGTGACATCGCGAACATGAAAATGTTAGATTTTAACATCATGTTATCAGCGCACCCATTGTAGTAAATGGACTTCGCCCAGTGTTATTAATAATACCTGCAACAACAATACCTGCGGCATCTATTGCGACAAGGACAGTAAAATAGCTATCGACAAGAGTAAAAATTCAGCCTGGAAAAATATAATTCGATAGATTTTTATACAGACTTCAAAGAATTGACTAAAGTGCTTTTGTCCTTAACTCCAACAAATGACTCAACAACTTCGCCGTCCTTAAGAACAAACAAAGCAGGAATACTGCGGACACCAAATTTAACCGCTAAGTCCTGTTCTTCATCAATATTGATTTTACCAACTACCGCTTCATCACCCATTTCGTCGGCGACTTGATCCAGAACCGGACCCAGCATACGGCAAGGACCACACCAGGTTGCCCAAAAATCAATTAATACTAAACCTTTTGAGGTTAATTCTTCAAAATTTGCACTGTTTAAATGTTTTACGTCGCTCATGATGATTTCCCTTATAATTTATGTTATATCAAATTTGTGACCTTATTTATTATTTCTCTTGTTATTTTTCAATATTTTATGAAAATTTTCAATTTCCCCTTTCTTCATTTTTTAAAATATGCCTTTTGAAATACATATGATTAATTTTTAAGCTATTAGGTTATAAATTTATATTTTAAATATAATATTTCTATGATAATCTAAATATACTTCCCTACCTTCAACAGGTAACAATCTAATTTTTTTGCCATCTAATAAGGAAAGTAAACCACATGTCCTTTTAGATAAAAACGGAGACACCATTAGTTGCTGTTCATTAGTAAAAGAAATATATCCTCGATCAAAAAGATGATCATAAGTTGGAGTAAACATAAAACCATTTTTAGAATCATATTTTTCGTGTTCGTTTGATTTCACATAAGGTTTTATATGACTTGCTATTAACAATCTATCATCTGCAATAGTAGTCATAGGACAAGAAGGGCATTCCATTAAAAGTTTTTTTCTGTATTCTTGTTGTCCTGCTCTACGTGCAGACTCTCCTCCTGATGACTTTATATCTTCTTGTTCTGCCTGCATGATGGTTTTCGGATGATATATTTCTCCATAATAATCTATAAAGGGACGAAAATAATAATAATAAGTACTGGTTTGTGAATCAAGTAACTTGATTACAGAAACATAAGAAATATTAGGTAAAGAAATTTTTCGCAACAAAGAATATGGCTTGTCTTGAGATTTAATATAAAGCCTTTGACCTTCAATTTGATTTTGCTCGCTAGAGACAAATTTTAGACATTTTGGAAACGTATTAATCTCATTTACTCTGTCATTCCAAAGTGTAGGAAAATTGTTTCTTTCGCCATAATTCTGTTCAGGCATCATATATTCGTCTTTGCAATCATCCATAAAAGATAAAAGATCTTTTTTTAACATAAAACACAATATTCTAAAAGGACGATTCCCAAAAAAATCTCTTAAAGAATTAGAGTCATGACCAACATAAAATTTTGCTTCTCCATTTCCTAATCCTGTTTTATTGGCACGCATAACCCAACAATCCGGAATGGTTATTTTTTCTAGCGTATCTACAACTGTATATATTTTCCCTAAAATATTAATAATATTACTCATTGATTTCTCCATATTTTGTAATATCTAGTTGTTTTAGTAAGGCGATTAGAACATCAACAATAATACTATTTCCTGCTTGTCTATACATTTGTGTATCACTAACCGCTATTTTAAATGAATCTCTGAATCCCATAAGTCTTAAACACTCTCTTGGGGTAAGCTTTCTTATTTTTCCCATATTATGCGTTACATAATTATCAACACCTGCGCGATGCATTTTATGCATTGTTTGCAAAAGAGGTCTAGCAACCTGTAAGTCAGTAGCTGTTCCTGTTTTGAATTTTTTTGTTCCCCCTGCTAGTACATATTTTTTCACTTTTTCGGATAAGTAATATTTTTCTTCGACTGTATTAACATTAAAAATAAAATCATTAAAATTATTTTCTGTTATTTCAGCATCTTCATAAATAAAATCTCCATGCCAATTAAATTGCTGATTTGCTTTTTGACACAGTGCCACATTGCCGTTGATTTGAGTATAGCGTTTTTTTCTGTTTTTAGAGCTAGTGACAAACTTAATACCTTTTTCTTTTAAATAATATTTAGAATCTACATAGTCTTCTAAAAAATCTTGCATTGTATGTTCTAGATCAATTGGAGTTGGAAAGGTGAAGTTTGTTTTTTCTCTAAACGCTACCACAAAAATTCTCTCGCGATTTTGAGGTATTCCATAATTTCTACCATTTAATACTTTGTAATAAATACAATAACCCAATTCTTCAAAAACAGACTGAACAATTTCCCATGTGCGTCCTTTATCATGATTAATTAGGCCTCTAACATTTTCATAGATAAAAACCTTCGGTTGTGTTTCTTTTATAATACGAGCAAAATCATAAAATAGCGTACCTCTTATATCTTCTAAACCTTTCCTCTTTCCTACCATAGAAAATGCTTGACAGGGACTACCTCCAACTATAAAATCAACTTTTCCTTTATATGGAGTTGCATCAAGCTTAGTAACATCATTATGCCAATCTTGTTGACTTATTTCATAATTTTTTAAAAAACTTTCCTTTACAAATTTATCAATATCACTAGCAAAAACAATTTCATGATTAAGATTTAATCTATGGAAAGCATGTTCTATCGCTCCTATTCCCGAAAACAATGTCCCTATTCTTATTTTAGCCTGCGGAAATGCGAAAGTTTCATTAGTCCAATTGTCTTGCATATCAGCCCTATGGATTTGTTTAGTTCTTGCAAAATTTATAATAAAACAACGATTAGATTCATTAAACCAGTTTCATTATTATATCAAAACATAACCGTTTAACGAAAAGAAGTCAATCTTATTTCAAAACTTTTGCTATTTTTGAAGTTAATTCCACAGCCTCAAAAATGCCCTGCTCAATATCTGTGCATTCATTGATTTTGCGCATGATTGCGCTGCCGACAACTATTCCGTCAGAAAATCTGGTCAAAGGTTTTGCTTTTTCCGCTGAATCTATTCCGAAACCGGCAACTACCGGCACCGGACTTGCCGCGCGCAATTTTTTCATTCTTTCTTCCAGATCCGTGTCAAAAGTCGTTCCGCCCCCGGTAACTCCTTTAGAAGTAATGCTGTAGACAAAACCTTTTGCCCCGCGGACTATTCGTACAGCGCGGTCAAGCGGAGTAGTAGGCGCGATAAGAGGAATTAAACATAAACCGTGTTTATCCAAAGCCGGAATAAGCTCCCCGCCGTGCTCAAAAGGCAGGTCTACGACCAGTAAACCATCAATGCCTGCCGTCGCCGCGTCCGCCGCCAGTTTTTCGACGCCATAAGACAGAATCACATTATAATAGGAAAACAAAATCATAGGTGTTTCGCTGTGCTGACGAATGTTTTTTGCCTTCTCCAGAACGCCTTTCAAAGTCGTTCCAGACAACAATGCCTGCCGTGCTGACTCCTGAATGACTACGCCGTCCGCCATTGGATCAGAGAAAGGCACTCCCAACTCAATAATATCCGCTCCGGCATCGATTATATCCATAAGCAGACATTCACTGGTGTCCAGATCAGGACAGCCCATCGTTACATAAATAACTAAAGCATTGCGATTTTCCGCCTTGCACTTGTCAAAAGTTTTACTTAACCTATTCATTCTTTTTGTATTCCTTACATTGTTGCATATATTAGCCATTATCTTTGCCCGAGCTTTTACGCCTCCCAGCAAAGCGAAGGAGGCGGCAATATGGTCAAGGAGCTTGCTCCTTGTATTCCTTTACACTTTGCATATCTTTGTCGCCGCGACCTGATAAATTAACAATTATTATGTCCTCTTCAGATAATTCCGGAGCCCGTTTAACTGCCTCCGCTATCGCGTGCGATGATTCCAGAGCCGGAATAATTCCTTCCGTCCGGCACAGCAGATCAAAAGCCTCAATCGCTTCAGCATCAGTAATTACGGTATATTCAGCACGACCTGAATCACTGAAATGACAATGTTCCGGTCCGACTCCGGGATAATCCAAACCGGCTGAAACAGAATGCGTCAAATCTACTTGTCCGTCCTCGTCCTGGAGCAAATACATTTTGCAGCCATGCAGAACCCCGAGCCTTCCGCCGGTAATACTCGCCGCGTGACGATCTGTTTCTATGCCTTCGCCGCCAGCCTCGACACCGATTAATTTAACATCTTTATCATTGACGAATCCCGCGAATATTCCCATCGCGTTACTGCCGCCGCCGACACAGGCGATTACTTCAGTCGGCAGTTTCCCGGTTTTTGCTAAAATTTGACCTCGCGCTTCTTCGCCGATGACTTTCTGGAATTCGCGAACCATTTCGGGATAAGGATGCGGGCCCGCGACGGTTCCAATCACATAAAAAGTATCATCCACAGTTTTAACCCAATTGCGAATCGCCTCATTCATGGCGTCCTTGAGTGTCGCGTCTTCCGGTTGAACCGCGAAAACTTTTGCGCCGAGCGCCTCCATGCGTTGAACGTTCGGAGCCTGCCGGCGAATGTCTTCGCTGCCCATAAACACCTCACATTCCATCCCGAACAAGGCCGCGACTGTCGCGGTGGCTACTCCGTGCATCCCGGCTCCGGTTTCGGCTATCAGGCGTTTTTTGCCCATGTATTTTGCCAAAAGCGCCTGCCCGATAGTGTTGTTTACTTTGTGCGCGCCGGTATGATTCAAATCTTCACGTTTCAGATAAATCTGGGCTCCACCGCAATGCGCGGTCAAGCCTTTAGCCAGATATAGTGCCGAAGGACGCCCGACGTAATCACGCAGATATTCTTTTAATTCCGCTTGACAATCAGCGTCATTCATAAATTTTTTAAACGCCTTTTCCACTTCATGCAAAGCAGGCATCAAGGTCTCGGCTACATACTGACCGCCGTACATCCCAAAAAACCCTTTCTGTTCCATAATTTGTTTCCCGATATTTGCCAGTTTATTTTTATCTTTTATTCCAGGCGCGCTTTCCACGCCGCTATTTACATCAATTATTACAGGTTTTACCTGCTCAACGGCTTCCTTTATATTCGCCGGAGTAATTCCCCCCGCCAAAATAACCGGACGCATTGAACTTAATTCCGCAGCCAGACTCCAATCACAAACTTGTCCCGTTCCGCCGCGTTGTTCAGCGGTCATCGCATCAACCAGCACCGCATCGGCAGGATAGTTTTCAGCGTATTTCATATCGTCAGCATTACGCAGACTCAAAGCTTTCCAGACTTCCTTACCCTTAAAGCGCAAAGCGAATTCAGGGCTTTCATCACCATGCAGCTGGACTACATCCAGACTGCAAAATCCTACTATCTGCTGAATATCCTTAATTGAGGCATTTACAAAAACTCCGACCTTTTTTACTCCATCCGGCAAGTCGCGGCTTATTTCTTTGACCTGCTCCGGCGTAACATGACGCGGTGACTTATCGTAGAAAATAAAACCCAGGTATTTTGCGCCGGCTTTTATCGCCGCCTCGACATCCGCGCGTCTGGTCAAACCACATATTTTCAGCTTGGTGTTCACAATAATTCCTTTAACTTTTGCCCCGGTGATTCAGCACGCATCAAAGCTTCGCCGATCAGACACGCGTTCGCGCCCTGTCCTCTCAATTCGACCAAATCCGCATGCTTCAAAATACCGCTTTCCGCGACTTCTACTTTATCATCACGTATCGAACTTAACATCCTTT
>DAOWBJ010000137.1 GCA_030634125.1 Victivallales bacterium | reverse complement strand
GTTCAATAAATTTTCATCTCTTTTATACCCAAAATAACAAATTCCTATAGTATTAAATTAATCTAGAGAGAGTATTGCGGGCAGCTTGCAGAGAAGCCGGTTCTCCCGGGAAATTCTCGAAACCGCCTTTTTGGCGCGCTGAATGGAATTAGCGGATTTTAACGTTTTCGAGTTCGGGAATCATGCCAAGATCGTTTCTGGACATTGCTATTGTTTTGGTCGAGTCTTCAACCTTTTTATATTTCAATTGACCAGTATCTGTCTTTGTCAGGTTTTTTCCCGCTTCTCCCTTAGGAGCCAGGACTTCAAAAGCCGTGCCGCATTCGCTGCAGTCAACTATTCCGCCACAGTATTCACGAGAGACAATGAATTGAGCTCTGCATTTCGGACATTCTATAGTTATCTCTCTATACATGTTATAAAAATTCCCCTAATATTATAAAAATCACATTAAAAATTTTCTTTCAGATAAGTTTGCAGTTCCGCATCCGCATTTTTGACTTTCGCGGTTTGTTCAACCCTGAACTGCTTAAGTTTTTTTGCTATTTCAGCATCGGCAAGCGCTAAAATCGCGATAGCGTAAAGAGCCGCGTTTTTGCCGCCTGCTTTACCTGACGTTACAGCCGCGACTGGTATGCCGGGAGGCATTTGAACTGTTGCCAGCAAAGCATCCATGCCGCCGAATGGTTCTGACGCCATTGGTAAACCGATGACCGGTAAAATTGTGTGTGCCGCGACAACGCCGCCGAGGTGTGCCGCCATTCCGGCAACACAGATAATTACTTTAAAACCATTATCTTCAGCGTTTTTCGCGAATTTGCACGCGTCCGCGGGAGTGCGGTGAGCGGACATTACATGCGCTTCAAATTTGACGCCGAAATCTTTAAGTATTTTAAAAGAACTTTCAACAACAGGCAGATCGCTCTGGCTTCCCATCAAGATAGCTACTACAGGTTTTTGGACCATGATGTTCTCCAATATTTAAAAAAAGAAAAGCCGGCGTTCAATTAAGTAAACCAGCTTATATGCCGCATTAACGAAAAGTAAAACTTACTTTTCGTCTTCTTTTGCTTCAGAAGCTTCCGTGATGTCCGCAAAAATATCGACTTTAGCGTTTTTCTCACCATGAGTATAATATAATTTACCTTCGGCAATTTCCAAAAGTGCAATATCAAGGTGATTTGCAGTGTCGCATTTAAGCATTGGACGCGCGCCCATTGCAAGCTGCCTGGCTCTTTTGCTCGCAACAATAGAAAGTATCTGGGGATCAGGTATAACATTCTTTGCACGTTCAAGATATGAATTGTTCACGTTAAGTCTCCTTGACTGGTTTTTTCATCAAAGGATGTAATCTACACCCTTTGATGAAAATGTCAATTTAATAATCAATAATTTCACGATGTTTATCAATTGTGGTTAAATCGCCGCTGGTTACGCGCGTGAAACGTTCCTCGAACTGTGATTCAGAATCAAGAATATAGCGTTCAGCAAGTACTTCGCGTTCAGAATCTTTCAAGGCATCACGCAGCATCAGCATACCGATGAAAACCATAGTTTCCATATCGACCAGGCATTGTGCGACGAGGCTTTGATATTCAGCGTCTTTTTTCTCCGCAACGTATTTAATTGCTTCGAGTTGTTTTTCATAGAGAGCCGCGATTTTGTCTTTCAGGCGTGCAAGCATACCTTCGAAAGGCAGAGCCATGAGTTCTTTGATGCGAACATCATTATGACGCTGCATCACACCACCGATAGCGGCGACTACCTGCAATTGAGTAGTACCTTCATAGATGTTGGTAATACGGGCATCACGATAAAAGCGTTCAACAGGGAAGTCTTTCATGAAACCGGTCCCGCCGTGAATCTGGATGGCGTCGTAAGCAACCTGATTGGCGACTTCGGTAGATTGCGCTTTACACATCGGTGTAAGTACAGCCGCTATGCGAGTCCAGTATTTTGCTTTCTGGCGTTCTTCAACGGTAACATCAGCTTTATGTTCAACCAGTTGAGTATAAACATAGCGTAAATCAACTGCGCGGGTTGTTTCATACAATAAAGCGCGAGTTGCCACAATTTTAGTTTTCATGCGGGTGAGCATGTCATACATTGCCGGGAACTTGTCAATTGTTTTTTTGAACTGCTTTCGTTCTCCGGCGTATTTGCGGGCTTCAAAGAAAGCGGCTTCGGCAATACCGAGAGCTTGAGCGCTGATCGCGATGCGGGCACCGTTCATCAAGCTCATAACGGCTTTAGTTAAACCGCGGCGGCGTTGTCCGCAAAGCTGCGCGGGAACGTCATTATACTGCAGTTCAGCAGTAGCGACACCGTGGATACCAAGTTTGTTTTCGATACGGCGGACTACCAGTTCAGGACATGCTTCGCAAACGAACATTGAAAGTCCGCGTCCGTCAACAGTTCCTTCTTCTGAACGCGCCAGAACGAGATGCACTTGAGCACAACCGTTAGTGATAAAGCGTTTCATACCGTTAAGGAACCATTGTCCGTTTTCGTCCTGATACGCGCGGAGACGTACAGACTGGAGATCGGAACCTGAATCAGGCTCGGTCAAATCCATTGCGCCGTCAACTTCGCCGCTGGCGAAACGGGGCAGGTAGTAATTTTTTTGTTCCTCGGTACCGAAATCACTGATAGTTTCAGCGATGTCCTGCAAACCGAAAAGGTTCTGCAGAGAAGCGTCAGCGCGTGAAACCATCTCTGTCATCATAGTATATACTGAAGCAGGGAAGTTCAAACCGCCGTGTTTGTGATCAAGCATAGCACCTGAAACACCGGCATCTTTGAGGTCTTTGATGTTTTGAACAGTCAAGGGGTAGTAAGTTACTACGCCATCCGCGAAATGCGGACCATTCTCATCGACTTCTTCCGAACGCGGAGCAATTTTGTCAGCGCATACTTCACCCACTACATCCAGGACACGTTTGTAATTGTCCTGAGCATCCGCGTAGTCTTTTGGAGCAACATCAAATTCTTTGGCGAATTCGTAATTGTTCTCACGCATTGCGGATGCTTCTTCTAAATCAAGATTAGCCAGCGTGAACTGGAGGTCTTTATTTTCTGTAAAAAAGTTAGCCATAGTTAAAATACCTCCCCTTAGGCTTTTGCTTTGAAAGCCGCGATCATTTTTGGAATGATTTCATTCAAATCACCGACTATACTGTAATGCGCAACTGAAAGAATCGGCGCATCAGGATCGGAGTTGATCGCGATAATTTTTTGAGAATCATCCATTCCGGCGCAATGCTGGATGGAACCACTTATACCGCAGGCGATATACAATTTTGGACGAACAGTAACACCAGTTTGACCGACTTGATGGTCATGGTTGATCCAGCCCGCGTCGACCGCGGCGCGTGAAGCACCGACGTCGGCGTTGAGTGCGTCCGCCAAAGCATAAATAAGCTTGAAGTTGTCTTTTGAACCGACACCGTAACCGCCGGACACAATAACTTGCGCGGCGCCGAGGTTGATCGTTTTATCCTGACGGACACGTTCAATAACTTTGATGACAGTATCGCTGTCGTCGAGATTGACGTCAACTTTGACCAGTTCGCCTTTCAGTGAAGTATCAGGCTCATCCATTTTCATAACACCTTCACGGACGGTAACCATTTGCGGGTCGTCCCAGGTGTTTACGATAGTGGCGATGATATTTCCGCCGAAAGCCGGACGGATCTGCATCAATTTGTCAGTATATGACTGCTTGTTGACTTTGTCGTCAAAATCATCAATCTTAAGTTCAGTACAGTCAGCTGTCAGACCGGCAAGCTTCTCAGAAGCTACACGCGGAGCCAGCTCACGACCTTTGTAAGTCGCGCCGAACATAAGAATATTTGGTTTGTGTTCCAGAATAAGCGACATGATAACTTTCGCGAACGGCAGTACAGTAAAAGGCTCAAGGCGTTTGTCTTCCGCCATGAACACTGTATCGCAACCGTAAGAATAAAGTGTATCAACACAGCCATCGAGCTTGTCGCCAAGCAGGACCGCTTCAGTTTTTACTCCGAGCTTGTTAGCCAACTCGCGGCCTTTGCAGACCAATTCGAGGCTAACGTCGGCAATTTTGCCGCCTTCCTGCTCGATAAAAACCCAGACATTTCCGATTTTTTTCGTCATGATATTATCCTAATGTATGATCTTCAATAAGTTCGTGGATGAGGTCGCTAATGCCCGCTTCATCAGGTTCGATAGATTTTCCTTCGCCACCGGTCAGGATAACGCTTTGAATCTTTTTAACCTTAGTAGGAGAACCCGGCAGACCGACACGGTCTTTGTCGGCATTGACATCTTCGGCGGTCCATTCGTGGATCAGAAGATTTTTGCCGATAAGATTTTCAGCTTCTTCCGCGAGGAATTCAGCGTCAGTATAATTTGCGTCCGCATGGTCTGTAGCCAATTCTGAACGGGTCCGGGCGCGTTTATATTTCATAATTCTGCTGGCATTCATCGGGCGCGGGTCGTTGCCTTCAATAACTGTCATCAATACCGGAGTAGGAGCTTCCAATACTTCATAGCCGCCTTCGATAGTACGTTTGACACTAACCTTGTCTTTGCTTAATTCAAGTACATCCTGAACATAGGCAAGTTGAGGAATAGCCAGCTTTTCAGCTAATTGAGGCCCGACTTGAGCGGTATCTCCGTCAATCGCTTGACGTCCGCAAAGAATCAGATCAAATTTTCCATATTTCTTGGCACAGCAGCTTAAAGCGTAGCTGGTTGCCAGCGTATCAGCACCCGCAAAGGCACGATCTGTTAAGAGGATACATTCGTCGGCACCCCGGTACAATGAAGCACGCAGAACAGCAGTCGCGTTTGGAGGACCCATAGTTCCCACCACAACTTTCGCGCCGAAGCGGTCTTTAAGCTGCAACGCTAATTCTAATGCATTCAAATCTTCTGGATTGAAGATTGCCGGAAGAGCAGCGCGATTCACAGTACCATCCGGCTTCATTGCTTCGCCGGTGATGTTCTGGGTATCCGGAACCTGCTTGACAAACACGATTACAGTGTAACTCACAGTTTTTTGACTCCCGTTGTTAAAGTTATGAGCAAGAGGAGAAGTCCCCCACTCTATAAAATACAAATTTAGTGCTTAAGATAGCACAAAAGCAGGAAAAGTAAAATGCGCATATTGAAAAAAATAAAGAAATATTAACGTCCAACATCGAACGTCCAACATCGAACATCGAATAGGAAAAACAAAATAAAAAATAACCAAAAAAACGATAACAGACTTTGTGAGGCAACTAATAAAAATAGGCGCATAGCATGCGCCCGCGAGCTTATGAATTGGGCGAAGAAGCTGGCACAAATTATAAAAAAGGCTATAAATTTAATCTTAACAAAAGACATTATCTACATTGTTCTCATTACGCTTCGAAGCACCATGAAGCAGCGAGCGCAGCCGCCCGGCGCTTGAGGGTGGCGAAGCCATTACGACCGTGCAGGCTACGATTAATAGAAGTATTAACGCCGAACATCGAATATTAAATAAGAAAAACAAAAAATGCTTAAAAGCTAAAACAGGCTCAAAAAATAGCCCTAAGAGCATGTTT
>DAOWBJ010000290.1 GCA_030634125.1 Victivallales bacterium | reverse complement strand
TAAAATAGGGTATAAATATGAAAGTAGAACTTAAGAAAGGCATTTATTGGGTTGGATATACGGATTGGGATATAAGGGATTTTCACGGCTATCGTACCAATCGGGGCAGTTCTTATAACGCGTATATGATAAAAGATGAAAAGATTGCGGTGATTGATTCAGTAAAAGCTCCATTCGCCAAACATTTACTCGGCAATATCGCTATAATCGCGGCTCTTGATAAAGTTGATTATGTGGTCTGCAATCACGCTGAACCTGATCATTCAGGTTCCCTTCCGGTATTGATGGAAGCATGCGTAAACGCTGAATTAATCTGCAACGAGAAATGTCAGAAAACTTTGTCAATGTACTATGATACTTCAAAATGGAAGTTCAAAATAATTGATGAATCAAGCCGGATTTCATTGGGCTCCCATACTTTGACATTTATGAACACCCCGATGGCGCACTGGCCGGAATCCATGTTTACCTACATACCTGAAGAAAAACTATTGTTCTCAATGGATGCTTTCGGTCAGCATTACGCCAGATCAGAACGCTTCGACGATGAAGTCCCGATCCCGGAAGTCATGGAGGAAGCCAAAACCTACTATGCCAATATTATTATGCTCTACGGAAAACAGGTCGCGAAAGTTCTGGAACGCGCGGCCGGGCTGGACATTGAAATGATCGCGCCTGGCCATGGAGTTATCTGGCGGAAGAATTCAGGGCTGATACTTGAGGCATACAAACGCTGGATTGTTTGCAAAGCCGAGCCGAAAGTGTTAATATTTTTCGATTCAATGTGGCACAGCACCGAAAAACTAGCTGATGCAATTTATGAAGGAGCCAGACAGCCCGGAGTCAGCGTCAGGAAATATGACTTGAAGAGCTCTAATATTACTGTATTAGCCGATGAAGCCCTTGACTGCGCGGTGCTGGCGGCAGGTTCCCCGACTTTAAATAAAGGAATGATGCCCAAAGTTGCTGAAGCCTTAAATTATCTCAAAGGACTCGCCCCTGAAGGTAAAGCCGCCGTAGCGTTTGGTTCATACGGCTGGGCGAAAAAAGGCGGCGCGCATGAGATCATGGAATGTTTAAAAGCCATGAATTGTGAATTATTATCCGAAGAACCGCTGCAGAGTCAGTTTGTGCCGACAGAAGAAATTTTGCGGGAAGCAAAAGAATTAGGAAAAAAATTAGCTCAAAAAGCATTGGAGAACTGCAATGGAGATTACGAATTGCTCGAAGAATGGACCAATGAAAAATCCGCATGGGATAAAAGCGGCAAAGCTTTATGATTCCGATCTCGCGGAAATTATCCACATCCAGCTCAATCCGGGAGATTCGCTGGCAAAACATATTACCCCGGTTGATGTTGTATTTTATGTTCTCGAAGGTGAAGCGACAATTACTATCGGAGATGAAATCGAAACCGTCCCGGCAGACAATTTAGTAAAAAGTCCCAAAAGGGTTCCGCATAATATAAGCAACAAATCTGACACGATTTTGCGTGTCATGGTGATGAAGTTGCCTAAACCAACAGAAAAAACAATAATAATCAAGGAGTAATTATCATGAAAAATGTATTGTTGATTTTAGTTGATCATCGTAAAGACGCGGCAGTAAATGTACAAAAAACTCTTACTGCATGGGGATGCCTGATTAAAACCAGATTGGGCTTACACGAAGGCGTCCAGAAAGATTGTTCCGAACATGGATTAATCATTTGCGAAATGGCAGGAGAAGACTCGCAGCTTAAGGAACTCCAACGCAAACTTGAGCTGATCAAGGGAGGAACTGCTAAATTGGTCGCACTCAAGTTTGAGGACGGATTAGCATTCACAAAGATTTGTTCATTTAAAGAAAAGCCAGCTGCGCTGATAAATAAATTAACTTATAAAAAGGAGATGAAAAAATGAGTATGTTTTGTTATCAATGTCAGGAAACCTGTAAAAATACGGGCTGTACTGTCTCAGGGATGTGCGGGAAAAAAGAAGACACTGCTAATCTGCAGGATTTACTGGTCTTTGCCTTAAGAGGTCTCGCCGCTGTTGCCGGGTGTAAAGGAAAAGCCGATGATAAAGAAATTGGTGAATTCATCACGCGTTCACTTTTTGTTACTATCACAAACGCGAACTTTGATAATGACGCTATCACAGCCTTGATTACTGAAGCATTCGCATTGCGCGACAAGGTAAGATGTTGTGATTATGCAGAAAAAGCCTGTACCGCTTCATTACCCGATTGCGTTCTCTGGAGCGGCACTCCGGCAGAATACGCGGCGAAAGCCGTCAGTGTCGGCGTTCTCTCAACAGAAAACGAAGATGTACGTTCTTTGCGTTCATTGTTGACTTACGGCATGAAAGGCATAGCCGCTTACGCGCATCATGCTGAAATGCTTGGCAAAGAAGATGATACGATCTATGCTTTCCTCGTGGAGGGACTGGCGGCTCTGGACAAAGATTTGTCAGCAGATGAACTGGTTGCTCTGGTTCTTAAAGCCGGAGAGTTTGGCGTTACTACCATGGCACTGCTGGATGCCGCGAATACCGGAGCTTACGGTAATCCTGAAATATCTGAAGTTAATATTGGAACCAGAAACAATCCCGGTATTCTCATTTCCGGGCATGATCTCAAGGATATGGAAGAACTGCTCAAGCAGACTGCTGGAACTGGTGTAGATGTTTATACTCACAGTGAAATGCTGCCGGCAAACTACTATCCGGCTTTCAAGAAGTACGACAATCTGGTCGGCAACTATGGTAATGCCTGGTGGAAGCAACGGGAAGAATTCATTTCGTTCAACGGTCCGATCCTGATGACAACCAACTGTATTGTACCTGTTAAAGATGATTATAAAGAGAGAATCTTTACAGCTGGAGCCGCAGGATATCCCGGAGTAAAACATATTGCAGACCGTGAAGACGGCGGAACTAAAGATTTCAGCGAAATCATTGAATTAGCTAAAACATGTCAGCCGCCGACGGAAATCGAAACGGGTTCTATTGTCGGCGGATTCGCCCAC
>DAOWBJ010000147.1 GCA_030634125.1 Victivallales bacterium | reverse complement strand
TCGCGTTCGCGCCGCCGCATCTTTTTTCTGGATACCGCGTCCAAATCATCTTCGCCGGCGGAATGCAGCAAGCCATGCACTATATATAATGTCAATTCGCGCGCGTAACTCGAATTTTTGCGCTTTACGCCTTCGCGTTCCGCGAAATCAGCGCAAATAAACAAATCTACCGCGATATCGCCGTCAAACAGCAGTTCATCACCTTCGAGATAACAAAAAGTTATAACATCAGTTGTTCCTTCATGACCAAGGAAATTTTCATTTATTTCTGCCATTGCCCGGTCATTGACAAAAGCTATGTTAATTATAAGATCGCGTTCAACCGGCAGGCGCGTCAGCCGCGCCGCTCTTAGAATCATCTGTTTTATCAGTTTTCGGCACGGTGCTTTCTTTTTTCTGTGCCGCCATGAATAAGTCGTCTTCATCATCAACCTCGTCTTTAGGATAGGCTATCCTGCTGTGATTCATTGTAATCAAAGTTTTTGCAAAACTCTCTTTTATTTTAGTTATTTCAGCAATAGTTAAATCAGCGGCATCCAGTTGTCCGTCCCGGATGCGTTTGCGGATAATTTCCCATACCAGTGCTTCAATTTTATTGGGTGTTGGTTTGATCATGGAGCGCCCCGCCGCTTCGCAGGCATCCGCCAGGCTTATGATAACAATTTCTTTTTCCACCGGCAAAGGACCTTGATAACGATATTCGCTGTCGTCTACAGCTACGCTTTTTTCTTTGTTCTCTTCCAAAGCGCGTTTATAAAAATAATAAACTATATCCGTACCGTGGTGCTGTTGAATCGCGTTGCGAATAAATTTCCGCAAATTATATTTGAGTGCCAGGTCAAGCCCTTCCTTGACGTGATTGAGGATAATTAAACTACTCATCCTCGGGTGTAAATCAGCATGTTTACTTTCAGATTCAAAAGTATTTTCAATGAAATATTCAGGTTTCGCGAGCTTACCTATATCATGGAACATCGCTCCAACACGTGCTTTTAGTGGATTTGCCTTGATTGCTTTTGCCGCGTATTCCGCCAGGCTGGCAACCATTAAGCTGTGGTGAGAAGGTCCGGGGGCGGCCAATTCCAGACGTCTGAGCAGCGGGTGATGGTAATCGCACAAGGTGAATAAGGCCATATCCGTGGTTACGCTGAACAATAATTCAAAGATAAAGATAAGAATCAAGGCCGCGGTAGCGGTAACGAAAGCATTACAAAAGAACATTCCTACCGCCCACATAAACATCTCCGGCGAAGAATTAAAGTGCCACAGCTCGCCGAAGTCCAAAAGCCAGAAAGAGAGAAATACAACCAGAAAACTGCGGATAAAAAATACGCGGTAATTAGCTGCCCGGCGCACTGCTATAGCTGCCAGACAACAAATCACAATTCCCTGCAAAGCCGTGTCAAATGAATTGCTTAACATCATTGACGTTATTGCTGAAACAAAGAAACCAACATAGAGAGCAACTCTGAAGCCAACCATCACAGACAATAAAATTGCCGACAAAGCCAAAGGAACAGCCGCGGTTATCAAGCTTGGTGAAATCGTAAAAATAGAACTTACGAAATAGAATAATTTAATGAAAAAATAGTTTATCAACAAAGAAACTATTACTATTGAGCCGGTTAAGGCGAGCCGTTGATTACTTTTAACCACTTCGGGATGGATGTGGTACATGTAAAAACCTACAAAAAGCATCAGTATAAAGCTCCAGGCAAGGTTTTTAATAATTCGCTGGACAGAATCAGTTTCCTCGAGGCGGTTTTGATATTCTTTGTCGTAAGCCGCTGAGCGATCAAGGTCTTTTTGCGTAATTTTTTGATTTGTCGCGATAATAACGTCGTACTTTTTAACTTCAATTTTAACGGGCACTACATTTTTTACCGCTTCCTGTTGCTTTACCGCGATAAGATCTGGATTCAGACGCAAGTTGCCTTTCTGTCCGATTATTATTTTTAAAGTCTTAGCCAAAATCTTTTGTAAAGAATCCCGTGCTTTTCCGGGAGAATAATATTTAAGGACAATTTTTACAATCTGCTGCGCCGCCTGCGATGGATCCGGAATATTTAACGCCGCCTTCGGAAGTCGATCCCGATTGGCTGAATCAATTATTCTGACTTGCTGACCAACCTTATAATTATCCTTCTCGGTGCGACTGAATATTCCCGCGCTCAAAACAGTATGCAACTCTTTTGAAAACTGTTCCCGCGCGCCTTTATTTTGAATTAATTGATAAACCAGATTTAAAGAAGAAGCATCCAGTTCGTCCAGCAACGCACCAAAATTTTTGTCGAGGGGCGGCTGTTTTTGTTTATTTTTCAGGGCGTTGGCGCGAGCCGCCACCGACGCAAAGAATCCTTCAAGAAGTTTTTGTGAATCCTTAAAGTTACTGCTGACAATTTTAAAATATAATGGAACTGATTCCCTGGCTTCTTTTCGAAGTTCCCGCGTTCTTTCATTATCTGTATAAACAAAATCAAAATCGGCGAAAACAGTTTTTGGGGCCTGCTGTGATAAAATCAAAGGAGCGTTAACAGGCCGCAAAGAAGGTAAAGTGAGCATTAATGAACAAACAGCCCAAAGGATAGCAAGCATAAACAAGCCGAGCACTTTTGAGTGTTCAGCGGCGTCAAGCAGCGGGTTGTCAGTACGTCGTTTGCGTGATCCAAGCAACCCGCGCTGTTCCATTTTACGTTTATTTTGTTGTTGTTCAACAATATTTCTTATCCAATTAAACACTTTTTTGTTTTCCTTGATGGTAGGCGTTAATTATTTTTTCCACAAGCATGTGCCGGACAACATCTTTGGAGCTGAATTTAGAAATGCCGATTTCCGGAATATCTTTAAGTACTTTTGCCGCGTGTACCAGCCCCGAGCATTGTTTATCCGGCAAATCTGTCTGCAGAGGGTCTCCGGTGATGACGCATTGAGAATCAAAACCCAAACGAGTCAAAAACATTAACATCTGTTCAGGAGTTGTATTTTGAGCGCGGCTGCGCGGGACAATATCGCGTTTTTTAGGACCGACCTTTATTTTTTCGGAAAAAAGTTGTTTTAATTCGCCGCTTGAATCATTGCGGAAAGCGCGCAGAACTTGTTCAAAATCATTTTGATCAAGATGTCGTTTGCGCATCCGGCAGACATTCGCGAGTTCCATGAAGAATTCTTTTGCACGGCTGATTTTATCTTTTTCGCCGGAAATTTTTATCCAAAAATCCCGTGCCACTAAACTGACATCCAATAGATTTTCTGTCAGTTTTAAGTTTCTCTGAGTATGATTTGCAAAAACTTCATGCAGGGTCATACCGTTTTCAAAGTAAAATTTATTTTCCTCGTCCGCCATCGTTGATGAACTGAACTCCGTTTTTATGGTAAAGGAATCCGTAAAGTCATTCCCGGGAGCACTTTATCTGAACCCTTGAGAACATCTTTATTCGCGGCTTGTATTTTTTTCCATTTTGCGCCGTCTTTATAAAGTTTTGTAGAAATTTTCCAAAGAGTATCGTTTTTTTGAACTACATAAACCTTGAATTCTTCTTTTGCGTCAACAGCTGTTATTGATTCAGATAAAACTTTGCCTTTCTTGTCCTTGACAACGACATCCTCAATTATCACTGTTTCGTCCTTTACGATTGGCAAAGATTTTAATTCATCCTTGCCGGAAGCAACTTCAGCCGCGGGGCTTTCAATTTTTCCCTTCATGTCAACCGGCGGAATTGTTTGCGGTGCTTTCCAGGCTGGATAACTCTTTTTAATATAACTTTCCCAGCGTTTTTCTTCTGTTCCAAGTGGAGTTTCGGCTAAACGCGGCGCGCAGCCGGCAGCGGCAATCAGCAAAGCCAGGGCGGTTAAGCAGGTATAGGATTTCATTGTTTTACTCCCGTGTTTATTATCTTGTAATATATTCAAAAAGGAAAATTTCCCTGATTTTATTACTATAAAGTAAAAGTTCAGTAAAGCAAGCGACGGGCACACTAAAAAAACAAAAGTGTTGCCTGTCAATAAAATCAGCCTTCAAAGCGCTTAAATAAAAGAGCGCCATTGTGTCCGCCGAATCCGAGGTTCACGTTCAATGCCACTTTGACATCTTTTTCCCTGGCCTTATTCGGAGTGTAATCGAGATCACATTCAGGGTCAGGAGTTTCGTAATTAATCGTTGGCGGGATAAGACCGTTTTGTATAGCTTTCAAACAAGCAATGGATTCCAAAGCGCCGGCAGCGCCAAGTCCGTGACCTGTAGCACCTTTGGTACTGCTGACGGATACTGTTTTAGCAGCTTCGCCCAGCGCGCGTTTGATAGCTTTCGTTTCGTATTTATCATTCAAGCTGGTACTTGTACCATGCGCGTTGACGTAATCAATATCTTCCGGATTGATACCGGCATGACGCATGGCTGTAGTTATAGCACTGGCGGCACCGATACCTTCCGGGTTTGGAGAAGTGATATGAAAAGCATCGCCGGTCGCGCCATAGCCGACAACTTCAGCAAGAATATTAGCACCGCGTTTTTTTGCGTGTTCAAGTTCTTCGAGAATAAGTACGCCGGAACCTTCAGACATGACAAAACCATCACGATTGGCGTCAAAAGGACGACTTGCGTGTTGAGGATCATCATTTCTGGTGCTGAGAGCTTTCATTGAGCTGAAACCAGCAAGGCCGATAGGGACAATTGAGGCTTCAGAACCACCGGCGATCATAATGTCAGCGTCATCACGTTTAATCATCCATAAGGCTTCACCTATTGAGTGAGTGGCGGTCGCGCAAGCGGTTACCAGTCCCATATTGGGACCCTGGGCGTTATAACGGATTGAAAGGTTGCCCGCGGCCAGGTCTCCAATCATCATTGGGATAAGTAACGGGGAAACTCTTGCCGGTCCGCGGGAATCAAGAACTGTCTGCTGTCGAGTTATTGTACCTAATCCACCGATACCGCTGGATACGACAACACCGACGCGAGCCGGGGCGATTCCATTTTCCGCAATATCTTTGCCTAAGCCGGCCCGGGTCATGGCTTCGTCTGCCGCGGCAATCGCGTATTGACAGAAAAGGTCAAGTCGTTTGGCTTCTTTGAAGGGGATATATTCAGTGATATCGAAATCTTTAACTTCCCCGGCAATACGAGTGCGGTATTCAGAAACGTCAAAACGAGTTATTGGACCAATTCCACAACGTCCAAAGTGAAAGGTATAAAGTCACTTTGCGATTCCCTTTGCAGGACGATGTGCTCAGGCCTTATGCCTAAGACAACCTTTCCGTCGCCTCTTCCCGATACGGGTAAATCGAGCTCCTTGGAGCGGAATAGGTCATCGCTAATTTTACCCTCAATGGTGTTCATGG
>DAOWBJ010000115.1 GCA_030634125.1 Victivallales bacterium | reverse complement strand
TTTCGGGCAAAAAACATGTATCTACTCTTGACAACACCTTATATGAATGACAACACCTTATATGAATGACCCCGAATGAATCCCCCGAATGAAGACCCGAATGAAGAGAATGAAGAACCGAATGAAGAGAATGAAGAACCGAATGAAGACCCCGAATGAATCGAATGAATTTCCGAATGAATTGAATGACATTAGTCGGACCGGCAGCGGAAAAATATCTATCAGATTATCATGTCGATTTACTGCTCACCGGCTGTGACGGAGCAGATACACAACAGGTTTTTTATACTTCTGACCTTAATCTGGCCAGCTATGAAAAACTATCAGTAAAAATCTCCGACAAGACATTCATTCTAACCGAAAGCACAAAATTCAAACGTAAAGCCTTGGCCAAATTTGCCGAACTAAAAGAAATAGACGCACTAATCACAGACAACAATCTCAAGGCAATCGATCGCGAAATACTTTTACGCCAAGAAATCAAGATCATCACCAAGCATGAGTAAAAAAACAAATATTATCAAGTCTTTTCGATGGAATTATTTAATTATTTCGAAGTTCCAATTCATGTTTGCCGCAAAATCTCGCAGTACGTTTTCATTGGCTCTGTAGGATAATGCCAGATGATGCGTGCCACCGAGTTTACTATAAACGGCTAAGAAATCAGCTATGGTCATTAATGGCTCAAACCAACCTCGAATAGCGCCATTTATAGTTTCTTTGCTTTTAGTGTCACAAACTTTTATTGGGGCTACTATCAGAGTATAAGTTTCATTTGGGCCGGGAGCGATATTTATTAAATATGCCGAACCGGGTTTTAAACAGCCTGTTGCTGCTACTGGATTATCCGCGTCGGTGTATGGAAAAGGTTTTTCCCGCAGAACGGCTTTCCCGGCACACAAATCAGTATTTATTTCTCCCATGTGGCTTAAGAAAATCTTATTTCCTTTCCAGTCTGGACAAAACATTTCTGTAAAAGTTGTTTCAGGGAAGCCTGTCATTAACGCCCCAATTAAAGCAGCGGTCAAAACATCACCTTCTCCGGCATATCCTTTGCCTCTGGTCATGGCTTTTGAGGCTTCCATAAAAGGCACTACTGGAATCCCTGATGCTTTGGTAACATTGAGGAAATTCATTGTAAAAGCATTGAGCTTTTCACTGTCCAGCCAGCTTCGTATTGCTAAGCTGGTCGCGGCAGTATCACGCATTGATTGTTCTGAGTATTCACCCGAAGTAAAATTTTCAAGATTACTTTGGATCTCAGTATCAATTATTTCATCTGAAACCTCAGACATGAGTTCTTTAAATTTTGCGGTATCAATAGAAGCTACTTCCATGCCGATAGTTTTTTTGAGAACATCAAAATCTATTGCAAAGTCACCCATTCCATCAAAAGGTTTACCTATTATTCCAACTCTAGACTTGCGCATGGCACTAGTCATCTGACATGCTTTCAGGTGCGGCACAGTACGGTCAATGACATCTGATTCCTGCCAGTGTCCGGCTTCAATCATAAACTTTTTGCCATTGCGGATCAAAAGGTTGCACATATCCTGAACGCCGTGAATACCATGATTAAACATAATAGCTTCCGCTTTCTGGTCAAAACCAAACTCAAAATCCTGAGTTGTATCCAGAATCACAATCGGTAAATCAGTTTCAGCTAAAACCTCTGCCGATTCCAGCGATGGCGAATAGGCTAAATGCAAAGTAAGAATTGCATCAACTTGAGCCTCTTCAAAATTCTTTACAGCTTCAGCAAATTCAGCCTTTAAACGACATATAGGAGCTGTGATGACTTCAATATCACGTTTTTCGTATTCAGCGTGTATTGTCGCTACAAATGCTTCGACTTGTGGACGCATTTCAGGACAACATTCGTCATAAAGTTTTAAATACATCGGTAAAAAACCAATTTTTATTTTGTTCATATTTTTATCCCTGAAAGTAAGTTATATATATTATTATAGAAAAAATCTTCTATTTCTTTATGACTTAAATTAGCTTTTGTTGCCGCTTCCTTTATGCCGCGAAGTTGTTCGTAAAAGAATGTAGTGAATTGGACTACTTTATCAGTATCATAAATGGTAGAACCAACTGCGTAGTTTTCTCCCATTAAATAAGCGTATTGGTTGTTTATTTCAATTGATTTGCCTCGCAAAAAGGCAACCGGCGCGTCACTACCAAAAACAATTCTTTCCCTTGGAAAATTATTAAAAGTATATTCAAGTATGCCAGGGTGATTGACCATCGCGGTATCTATATAAGCATTTTCACATTTACTGATTTTATCCAGAAAGCCAATGACGTTATTCATGAAGTATGCACGCCCGATATGCGCGAAAATGATTTTCACGTTTTGGTAGCGTTGACATAGTTCAACCATTTGTTTCTGATTAATCGGATCGGCTAGGCGCGCGGCTTTGGGAATATGTAAAGTTATCGCTAATCCTTTCTCGTTAGCGAATTCCATTTGTTCCGGCGAAAGCATATCAAAAATCGTTACAGCTTCGTAATTCATCCAGTTGACGAAATTACGATATGGCTTGTAACCGATCAATCCATAGTCATTTATTCGATGTTTAACAGTTTCTATATCATCCTTTGGCGAAACCAGAGCCATGCCGAAAATTCTTTTATTATCGACAATTTTGCCAGTATATTTGCTGGCGGCTTCTAAATCGGCTTCGGTATCTGGAGTGCCAAAACAGTTCATGCTGAATTCCTGATCCGGCAGTAAAGTACCAACGATTTCCATACACTGCTCAAGCGTAAAAGTGCCGTTAAACTTTTGATAACAACTTTTCTCCGGCATTTTGTATCCTGCCTTAAAGTTGCTTTCGTCAAACACATGAACATGCGAATCAAATATTTCCCCCGGCAGCCAATCACGAAATTCTCTTTCATAAATCTGCCGGTCATTCGCATTGAAAACTGTTTCGATATCCATATTATTTATTCTCCAGAAGAAGAGAAATTTCTTTTGCTACTTTTTTACCCAAGTATCTCTATATACTTTTTGTCCCGTGAACATCGCCGATTCCTGTTTTTTTATTTGTTTTTTGTATTTCTGATATTTTGATTAAAGCATGTGTATATAAATCATTTATTTGAACATTATATTTTTCCATAACTTCCTGAGCTATTTTGTTATATTTAACTTCATCACCCTGGATACGACCTTCCTCTACTTTAGGGACAGGAGTTGTTGAACACCATATCAATTTCGTGCTGACTTTTTTTAATTTTATAACTATAGATTCTAAATGTTTTCTGTATTGTTCTGGTGCTGTAGTTAATTTACCATTTATTTTATCTCTTAATCCCTTTGCACGATAGCATATATCCCATAGCCCCCAATTAAAATGAATAATGTCCCACTTTCTGTTGCCAAACCACTTATCTAAATTTTTTAAGCCGAATGATGTATATCTCGCATTTGTTGGAATTCGATAAACATCAGCTTTCCCTTTAAGTAACTTTCTAACTTCTACAGTATATCCTATTGATATTGAGTCACCAATAAGCAATACATTTGGAAATTTTGGATTATCCTTAGGATTAGTAAATGCATGACTGAATTCTTTTCCGGTATATAATTCGTTCTGACTAGGAGATACTTTTTTCCAAAAAGCTTCAACTTCTGTAAGGAACATGGTATTCGGATTAAAACGACCTTTTTCCTGATAGTGATCTGCAAAAGTCAAGCGCAAATAATTTACCTCAACAGTTGGAAAAGTTACAGTTTTACGTTCGGCTTTTTTCTGTTGAAAAACAACACTGGCAACTTTTTTAAACGAATTACCACCTGTACTTACTTCAATATCAACCGTTTTGGTTGAACCAAACGGCGGCACCCCTAGTTTTACCTTATTTAATTTTACTATCCCTTTTAAATCAATAGTTACATGCTTGGGAAATTCATTAGTGTTGTTAGTAGCAAAACAATTAATTTTGGAAGCCTTCCACGAACCATCCGTCAAACCGCCATTCCAGCCACGCGTATTTTTGTCACTGCAAACATACGGTTTATGAAATGTTAGATTTTTCCTCGCGTCTACTTCATTCTGAATAGGAGATACTTTTTTCCCAAAAGAGATTACTGTTGTCATAAGCAAGCAATAAAGCATGATATATTTTAAGTTCTTTTGTTGAATAAGCATAATTAATATCTCCTTGTATTGTTTTGTAGTGGATTCTGCGAATCCATTTAAGTTGTTTATTTCTAACGATTTATATCTTAACTTTTCTTTAAAAATCCTCCTTTTGGTGCTATATTGTATCTCTTTCATTAAAAACAACTTAACAACAAAAGAGAGGATAAAATTCAATGCAACTTTCCTTATTCTGTGATTATCGCTTTCACCTCAAAACCAGTACCTTTTACACCAAATATGATGCACTTTTTTTAGCCGTTGAATCTGCCTGGGCGAAAATCCCTCATCCTGCCCACTCTGGACGCATCGGCTACGGCGAACTCACTTTTCTAAAAGCTCTCATTTACAAAAATGCCCAAGCAATCAAAAGTATTCCAGAGTTACTCCGTGATCTTGAAAGCCGTCCTGTTCTTTGTGAAATGATTGGTTTCACTCCCGGACATCTTCCTGACTCTTCCAGATTCTACGTCTTTCTTGCTCAGATCAAGAACTCCGAAATCAAAGCCATTCACCATGCAGCAGTTCAAAGTTTAATTGATGCCATGATCATTTCGCTTGATATTTTGATTTCTGACTCCAAGCCGGTTATGGCTAATACCAAGCACAACAATCCCAAAAATCCGAACCGCTCTCTCGACAAGACTAAGAAAATCCCGCGTAATCCACATATTACTTTCGGCTATTATTCCTGCCTCAAACAACCTACTTCCAAGAAGAAAGAGTTTTCCTATTTCTGGGGTTACCGGACCCATGTCCTGATTTCTCAGGAAGGCATCCCGCTAGTTGAAATAACCAAGCCAAATAACATTGATGATGCTACAATTGCCAAAATGCTACTCAAAAAACTCAAACGCGTTTATGGTCAAAAGAAAGGGCGCATTTTCATTGCTGATGCTGCTTACGACAAACGCTGGTTTTATGATTTCATTGTTAAGGAAATGAAAGCGCAGGCGTTCATCCCTATCAACCGACGTTACAAAGAAGCACATGAACTTTTTGCCGAAAACGGACAGCCGCTTTGCGAAGCCGGGTTAAAAATGAAATACACTGGACTTTCTCCGAAAGATGACCGTAGCCGTAAAAAATTCCGTTGTCCAATCAAGTCGGCTTCGAAAAAAGAACAAGCTCAGTTGCCGAAAAAATGTCCAATTAACCATCAACGCTTCTGCAACGGTAAATGCTACGGATGTACCGCCTACCTTGTGCCCGATGATATTCGTGCGGAGGTTCCCCGCCAAAGCAAATTCTTTGCTGACACCTATGCCAAACGAACTGAAGTCGAACGTTATTTTTCCCGAATGGGAGATCGTGAAGTGGAACAAACCACTCATTTTCGCTATCGTTCAATACGAAACCAAATGACTATAGCTCATCTGACTTTGGCTTTGACTGCTGTCGCGGCTGCACTTGTACTCAAGCAACCGGAAAAAATCCGTTGCTTCCGCTCATTTGCTGACGCAGCATAAAAGCGTGATAATCACAAAATTTTCAATCAACTCAAGCCTTTTTTCTTACGAGTGGCTTGTCTCGTTATAGTCAAATTCCGGGATTTTATCCCGATTTCTCAAAATTTTCTTTCCTATGCCGACCCTATTAATGAAAACTTAAGATTTTCGACAAAGTTAATCACAATTTTCCTTTATTTCGCAGAACCCTTTTGTTTTGTATTGTTTTTCTAAATATTTTCTTATGCTTTTGCAATTGCTCCTGTTTAATAGCGTTATACTCATTTTTATATATTCCGATACCAATTCCAGCCATGATTGCCGCGCCTTTTGCTCCGGCATGTTGTGAACCAATACTTAAACTTATACCAGTTATCTCTTCCACAATCCGCGGCCATTCCGGACTTTTTGAAGGTCCGCCGACCATTACCGCACTATTAAATTTGATTCCTTTCAATGCTAAGGTTTCAAGCTTTTCATTCAACAGTTTCGC
>DAOWBJ010000116.1 GCA_030634125.1 Victivallales bacterium | reverse complement strand
CTTCGATATCTAAGTTCATAGTCAGTAAATCTTATAAATCCATGAAAAATCGTTTTTTTTCTCTATTAGATGTTGAAAATCTTATTTTTCCTTATAATGTATTGGCTCACAAATGGTGGGAATAGCTCAGTTGGTTAGAGCGCCTGGTTGTGGCCCAGGAGGCCGCCGGTTCAAATCCGGTTTCTCACCCCATTTTTTTTGATCTGACTTCTGACTTCTGTATTCTTACTTGTAAAAAAGCACTTTAACACGTATTTTATTTTTAGGATATTTGCAATAAATTTAAAAAAAATGCGTTATATCTCTATATAGCTATAAATATTTGAGGATTTCCCCTATGCGTAAAAAAAAGTCAGAACGCGGCGCGACTATCCTTGAGTCGTTGATGTGTATCTTGCTTTTGTGCTTGATCTTTTTCGGCTTGATGCAGATATTCCAATGGTCCATGGCAAAAATGCTGACAGAATATTCGTCTTTTTACGCCGCAAAAGCTTATAGCCTCGGTTATTCCAGATCAATTGTTGAACGCGCCTCACGAGTCGCGATTACCGGCGCGTCCGGCGAGGATACTTCCGCCATACCTGCTGTCGCGCCTTTTTCCCGGCAGAATCTTTCGGAAGTGGCGGAGGAATACATGGTTTACGGTAGATATGGTCCGCGCAGTATTAATTTTGAGTATTGGGATCCAGACAATATTACCAGCGAAACCCCCATCGTCGAAATACATCATCCCAATACTGCGGATAGAGTTATTTACGGCAGGGTCAGGATAAAAAATATGCCTTTGCTTGTTGAAAACTTAAGCTGGTTTGTCGGCGGCGCGACGGAAGCGGATATTCCAGCCGGTGAAACGCGTGCTTTTAATCATGCGAGTCTATATCTGGAGAATCATTAAATGAAAATGCCTGCAAAAAAATATAAAGAGCAAGGTCAGGTTCTGATTTTCGCAATCGTTATTTTAATTATCCTGCTGATTGCCACTTTGTTTTTATTCGACCTGCATTCAATTATCCGCTCCAAGATAAAACTTGAGACAGCGGAACAATCCGCGGCACTTGCCGCCGCGAAATGGCAGGCTCGAAGCCTTAACCTCATTGGTGAAATCAACTTCGTCAAAGCCGCTGATACTTTGCTCCTGGACATCCCGACAATTGGTGAAAATGACGAGGAAAGAGTAGCTTCGGCAAACAAAACCCTGACCGAAATGCAGTCCCGGATTTCATTTTGCGGACCGTTAATCGCTTTCGGGGCGGCACAGCAGGCGGCGAAAAATAATGGTATAAATATTTATGTTTCCGATGCACAAAGCGGTTACAAAACCGTCTCCGATGATTTAAATAATTATCTGACCAAACTTGACCCCTCAAGTGAAAATTATAATTACGGGGATGTTGACCCTGCCCCAGACGGTTACCGTTGGCAGGTTCCCTATGTCGCCATGTTGAAGCTCATAACTTCTCAGGGTCTCGCGGTACGCCCGAATGGACGCTTTCCCGGCATCGAAAGCGTTGATCCTCCCTGGCTGGACACAGGCGATCTTTACAGCGCGATTTTGAACGCAATGTGGTGTAATCCTACATTAAACTCGATTGTAAAATACCCTGATTCCTACTGGAACGGCAAGTGGTACAACGTTGATTTTGAACATACGTCTTTCCCTGACGAAAGCGAAATTTATACTTTGGGAATAAGATTCATCGGCTCGGTAGACCATTCTACTATTCAGAAGGCTTTGGCAAATTCAAATATCGATATCGCCAGCAACGAGGATCTCGAGCCAATCCGCTGGTGTGTCTACGACAGCAAATGGTCGCGGTATAACGCTGACGACGTAACGGAAAACCTCAATTACAGCGGCCCTAATAATGACGGTTTGAATTACTGGAGCCGCGGTATGTTTTTGCGCGATGATTTAAAAGACAGCGCGGTTTACGGCGGCGCGATGGCTTATGCCGAATGTTATCAGCATATCAAACTTATGAATAAATATAAAAGCAGAATGGCGCGTCCTTCCGGTGTCGAGAGTGACCAGATGGAAAAAGCTCAAGACGCTTTACAGAATGATATCATCAAAGAAACCTCAGTCCGAACCTTGAAAGTCGGCAATGATTCAGCCACCGACAACAGAAGTGCCGGATCTGTAGCCAAACCACTTTGGACTTTAAATGATAAACCTCCGACCGATATGCTTATAGTGTTGCCATATTTTAATGATGTCGCTCTGATTCCAAGCTCAATGCAGCGTTGCCGTCCGCTCCGGGTTAACTTCAGTAATCTGGAAAGATTTTTAATCTGGCTTTCAAGCGTGGATGATTTGCATAATCCCGGCTCAGCCCCGCCCGAAGGCACACAACAATACTTGACCGCGTTACAGAAACTTGATGATCCGGCTTTCCGCAAAAGCGGCTGGAACAATGATTATGTATATGATGGCTCAAATGTCTCTATTTTTTTCAGTAATGACTACAAATACAACTCTGTAAGTAATCCGGCTGGAGCCGGCTGGCTGCAGCAAATCTGGAAAAGCACTGATAATTCTATTGATAAAGATTCAACAGAAACTAAGGAAGAAGAATCCGGTTGGAATACACGTATTTATTCGGGAAGGTATTATATATTACGAGACCGAAACGGGAATTTAGTGACTAATGAACAAATGCAGTGCCGCTGGACTCCAACTGGACCTGGACCTGGAGTTCACCCCGGAACAAGAACCGGCCCACCGGGCTTATAAAGGAATTATTGCTATGAAAAATAAAATACAATCATCAAAACAGCAGGGACAGGCTATCATGGAAATGTGTGTCTGCCTGATTCCGATTCTTGTTGTTCTGCTGGGAATGATCTTTGTTTCCGGTCTGGGCATTTCTAATATTCAGGCATTTATTCAAGCAAAAGGCAATGCGGAACTTTTTTCCCGCAGTACCAACGCAGTTGGCGGCTCGGGCAATAATATTCATCACTGGGATTACGGTGATCCTGATAATGAAGGCGATGGTTATCCATTCACCGCTGATGACCAAACCGTTGATTTCTATCAGGCAGGTGCTGACACTGGTACAGAAGTACTTATTAGTGAACAATTAAATGACTCCATGTATTCAGCAGAGATCATCCAGGACTATCTTTTTATGCAGACAGATCGTTTGCCGACTACAATTGACAATTTTGCTCTAAATATACCTGACAGCATGCTTGCCGCCGCGGAATTAGTTAAAGGTACAGCTGATTCTAATTTTAACAATGTTTTCACCCTTAAAAATGACGATGAAGTTCAGAGCCTTAAATTTAGTTTCACGCATTTATTCGGTGTGGAAATTGACGACATCGACCTGCGCGGCATGCGCGCCAACACTGTATATTACCCTGCCCTGCCGACTCTCGACTAGCTCGGTGAAATTACAATTACTTATCCAGTTGTTTGATAATCACAAAAGCGTATTTGGCGGTCGGTTTTCAACTGGAGGGCGAGACTCTGTCGAGCCGCAAGTGTCGCGAGTGTTCGCCTCTCTGCCGCGCACCCCTAAAGCAACGCTTTCGCGGATTCAGCCGAAAGTAATCTTTGATTAAAGCAGAATCGTTTGTTTATAATTTTGTGCTTATTACCTTGTAAATGTGTATTGAGATGTATATATTGCTTAGTGATTTTGTAAATACAATTCTTTTGTTTAGTTGAGAATGATTTTAAAAAGGGATTTGATAATGGCTAAAAAAATACTTATAATTGTTTTAATCGTCGGTTCTGTATTCGCGGTGAATTTTAATATTAACGCGGCTGACGCGGTGCCGGGGACAACTCGCAAAGCGGGTGGTTTTGACCGTACTCGTCCGAATAAATTTACTGCATCCCTGAAAAATCTTGGACGTTACTTTTTGCTTTATATTCCAAATCGTTTTATTGACGCGACTGATATAATTACTGCTGACCTGAATATCGGCGGCGGTTTCGCGGCGGAAATGCAGGCAACCCGTTATCTTCAGCTGGGCGGGAGCTATGGAGAAAGTTATTTTATCGCTAAAGCTTATGCCCGTCAATATGGAAGTGGTCATAAAGATACTAACCATTTTGGTTTTATTTTCATGGAAAAAGATATAACTTTCGTTAATGAGGCTGCCGGCAGCATCAAGGAATATGTGATTGATTTTCCGCAATTTTCAACTGCTGATTATCACTTAGACGCTTTCCGTGATGATGATGTGGATTTCTGGAAACTCGGTATCCGTATGGGATGGGTCATAGAGCTGGGTTTGGGAATTCATCCTGTAGAAATCGCGGACTTCATTACTGGTATTTTCTTCCTTGACATACTGAATGATGATTTTTAATTTATAAATGTAATTCTGTTGTTGTTTTATTTTCGCCTCTCTGCCGCGCGCAGCGAGGCAAAACTTTTTTTATGACCTCAATTGCACCGTTTACGGTTCCGCGAACCAACAAAATTGAGAAATATCTGGAGACTGATTGTGGCACATTTGGATAAAAAAAATATACAGCAATTGCTGGATGCTAAAAAATTCGATGAACTCCGTTTTCAATTTTCCTGTACTGATCCGGCGGATGTCGCGGATGCCCTTGACGAACTCGACAGCAGTGAGCTGGAATTGGTTTTTTCTATTTTGGACAACGAGGCGGCGTCAGAAGTTTTGTCGGAAATGGATTCTGATGAGATAGAAGATGTTCTGGAAAGTTTGCCGCCCGCGAGGTTGGCTAAAGTCATGGAGGAAATGGCTCCCGACGACGCGGCTGACCTTTTCAATGAATTAGATATTCAAGAACAAAATAAAATTCTGCATTTTTTAGATCCCGTTAAAAAGAAAGAAATCCAGGAGCTGGCGCATTACGAAGAAGACAGTGCCGGCGGTTTGATGACTCCTGAATTCTGCGCGGTTTCCTCGGAAGCTACAGTTCAGCAGGCAATCGGTGCTCTGGTTGAAGCTGATTATTCAGACCCTATAACGTCGGTTTTCGTTGTCGATCAGGAAGGGCATCTTGTTGGAGATATTAATATTTCAGAACTTATCTCCAAAGCGGGCAAGTCTCTGGTTAAAGAAGTCATTGATCCTGATCCTGTGTTTGCGTTTGTTGACGAAGATCAGGTGGAAGTAGCGCATAAAGTCAGAAAATATGATTTGCTGGTTATTCCGGTGGTGGATCATAATAAAAAACTTATTGGTCGAATCACGGTGGATGATATTATTGATGTTATTGACGAAGAAGCGTCCGAGGATATGGCGCGTATGGCCGGAGCGCCGGATATTGAACACAATGAATCTTCACCATTGTCAATTGTACGTTTACGACTGCCCTGGTTGTTGATTACGATGGTAACAGGTACCTTAGTAAGTTTCGTTATCCAAAAAATAACCAGTATTGAGCGTGCGGTTTGCCTGGTGGCGTTTATTCCGGTTATACTCGGGATGGGTGGTAATACAGGAATGCAGGCGACGGCGGTAACTATCCGCAGTATTGCCCTGGGCGAGATAAAATTTTCACGTCTGGCAGGGATTTTTCGTCGGGAAATGTTTGTCGGTGCAATGATGGGTACGGTTTGCAGTATAATAGTTGCCGGAGTCGTATGGATAAATTTGATGTATTTTTCCAAGTTTGATCCGGAAATTTCTTTGCTTAGATTAATTGCGGTGGTAGGTTGTTCGATGTTCAGCGCTATGACTTTTGCGGCTTTAACCGGAACGGTTTTCCCAATAGTTCTGCATCGTTTCAATATTGATCCGGCAGTTGCTTCTGGACCATTTGTGTCAACAGGCAATGACTTGTCGGCTTCTCTGATTTATTTAGTGATGTGTTATTTGATGTTGACCATTTGACGGAGTTATTATGGCGCTTTATAAGGAAATAAAATTAAATCGTGTTATTATTGTATTGCTGCTTGTTGCGGCTTTTTTTGCGATATATTGGCCCTGGCGGCTCGGGGAACGTGAATTATACTGGGATGAAGATTATTACGCGGTTCAGACTCTTGAACTGAAACATACCCCTTCAATAACTTTTGCCCATGGCGAATTTACTTATGATTCGAGCCCCTTGTTCCCTTTGATTGT
>DAOWBJ010000320.1 GCA_030634125.1 Victivallales bacterium | reverse complement strand
TCGACTCGGATGGCTTCGCTTTCTGTTTCAATAGCAGCCAGTAAGTTCTCTCCGAACGGCATGCCGAGTGCTAAGCCGAGACTCTCGATTTTTTCTTTAATTTCATCTAATGATTTTTTACCGAAATTGCGGTATTTAAGCATTCTGCTTTCAGTTTTACTGCAGAGCTCACCAATCAATCTGATGTTCGCGTTGTTAAGACAGTTCATGGCGCGTACTGATAAGTCAAGGACTTCAACATCCTGAGACAATATTTTGAACAGCTTGAGTTCTTCATCAGACATTTTAGCGAGAACATCTTCTTCGTCAGCTTGACCGCCGAGGAATGGTTTCAGATGATCTTTGAGGATAACCGCGGATAATTCCAGAGCTTCTTCCGGAGATATACGGCCATCTGTCCAAATTTCAATTTCAAGACTATCCATTTCAGTTTCTTCACCAATACGGGTAGCGCCGACATGGTAATTAACACGAGTTACAGGACTGAACAAGCAGTCGATCGCGATAGAACCAATAGGCTGTGAAGCTGCGTCCGGGTTTTTGCTGATTGGCAAATAACCGCGTCCGCGAATGATATCAAGTTCGACACGGAACGGCGCGTCTTTATCCAATGTACAGATAATCTGTTCAGGATTAAGGACTTCAACTGTACCGTCAGTAACGATATCAGCGGCAGTAATTGTGCCGGCTTTATTTTTTACTATTTCTAGAGTCTTACTCTGTTCACTGTGTAATTTGACACGAACATTTTTGAGATTAAGAACTATTTCAGTAACGTCTTCAACCACATTCGGAAGAGATGAAAATTCATGAAAAGCTCCATCAATGCGAATCGCGCTGATTGCCGCGCCTTCCATTGAAGACAAAAGAACTCTGCGCAAAGCGTTACCGAGAGTATGTCCGAAACCGCTCATAAAAGGCGATACGGTAAATTTGCTATACTTTTCCGTAGCGGTAGCTTCGTCAATAACGATGCGCTGGGGCATTGGAAATCCCGATGCAACAGTCATATTTAATCCTCCAGCATTGTTTATTATTTACTATTATAATAATTCTATATTAACAATAATTGCCAGCCTTAGATACGGCGGCGTTTAGGCGGGCGGCATCCGTTATGAGGAACAGGAGTAATATCTTTAATAGCATTAATCTCTAATCCCGCCGCGGCGATACCCCTGACCGCGGATTCACGTCCCGCTCCAGGTCCTTTAATTCGAACTTCTACTTCTTTCATTCCCAGAATCTGCGCACGTTTGGCAGCGTCACCGGCGATGATTTGAGCAGCATAAGCGGTACTCTTACGAGACCCCTTGAAGCCGTTCTTTCCACCAGTGGACCAACAAAGCACATTTCCGTGCAAATCTGTAAAAGTAACTTTTGTATTGTTGAAGGTCGCATGAATGAAAGCTATACCAGCCGGCACATAGCGCCCGCTTTTTGACCGCTTTTTACTCTCGGCCGTATCGGCTGCAGTTTCAGCAGCCGGTTCAGCAGGAGTTTCAACAGCAGTCTCGGCAGCTTCCGCAGTTTCAGGAGCTTTCGCTTCTTCTACTGTTTCAGTAACTTCAACTTTAATATCTTTCTCTTCAGACATAATGTATTCCAATGTTTACTGATTAGCTTGATAAGTAACCCCTGTAAGACTACTAGTTACTTGCAGCCAAACGACGTTGAGTTTTGTCACGAATAGCACCAACTGTACTTTTCTTGCCTTTACGAGTACGCGCGTTAGTTTTTGTGCGCTGACCCCGGCAAGGTAAACCGCGACGATGACGGGTTCCCCGATAACTATGAATTGATTGCAAACGACGAATATCTCCAGCAACGGATCGACGTAAATCACCTTCCACTATCATATCGTTCTGTAAAAGACTAGTGATAGCTGCGATGTTTTCATCTGTTAAATCATCAGCTTTGATTTCGCGAGAAACTTTAGCTTTCTTAATGATTTCCAGAGCTTTTGCCGGTCCTACGCCGTAAATATAGCGCAAAGCGTATTCAATTCTTTTTTTACCAGGAATATCTACACCTATGATACGTGGCATAATAATAAGTCCTTTTTTTAGCCTTGTCTTTGTTTGTGACGCGGATTGCGGGAGCAAATGACCCTAACCACGCCTTGGCGTTTTACGATCTGGCAATATTCGCATCTGCGTTTTACGGATGCTCGTACTTTCATACCTGCATTCTCCCAGATTTTCAATAATATTATTCTTTTTAAAAAAACCACTTCATTTTAAGTCGCGAAGAAACATGACTTAAACACAAAGTTTGATATATGTACGCGGTGGAAACGGTACATAAACACATAAAGGACTTAAAGTAACCGAAAATAAAAAACTTTCAAGCTTAAAACAAAATAAAATTAAACTTTTTTCAATCAACCCATTATCCTTTTGATGGCGGCGGCACCTTACGCTAAATCTTTTTTAACTTTTGTGAGAGAGAATTAGTTGATTATGTGGAAATAGATAGTATTTTGAACTGTGCATCGTGATTTAAAAATCATTTTAGCGGGATCAAATGAAAACTATTAATTTATAT
>DAOWBJ010000162.1 GCA_030634125.1 Victivallales bacterium | reverse complement strand
GGGGACTTCAAACAGCTTGAATTACCTGATGAGAAAGATATTAATCTTACGCTGGTTAAAGACTGGAATCAATTCATAAAGAAACAAAATTATAAACAGTACTATTATGGACTGAGCTTTATTGCGGTTCAAAGCTCCAGAAGTACTTGTCCAATTAACTTGCGGCGTTTCAAAAGCAAATTGGGTAAACGTTTTGATAACAATCTTCAAAATATGAATAACGCGATGCAGTTGGAACTTGTCAGTTGGAACGGGTTAAGGGTGGCGTCGGCAAACTACCTTACTCCGAGGATCATGCCAAATACAGATACTGAGCTGTACAACACATATTATGCTTTTAAGGAAAAGTTCTTTGACGGCAGCCAAAAAGATTTACCATTGGTTAATCGTTATTTTATCAATCCTGAAGGTTACTACAAAACCATTTATCTGCGTTCGCAGTATACTCAGAAAATAGGGAACTATAACACTAAACATAAAACTAAATACGCAAGCTGGGATGATGTAAAACTTACCCGCAATTACCCTGTTGATAAAAAGAAGTATAATGATCTTCAACGTGCGGACTGGGAAGATTTTGTCAGAACTTTGCTTAATAGATTCTGGATTAAAGTAAAACCTGAAGCTTTATCTGCTTATCATACCTATCTGCAAGCTAAATACGAAAATAAAATAGCTGCCTTGAACAGAATGTATGGTTCAAAATACAAGAGTTTCAATGAACTGAAATTAGTTACTCAATTAAAAGAATTTCCATTTTCAGGATCACGTCTTTCTGACTGGGACGCATTTATCAGAGGCTGGGGTGATGGAAAAGGTAAACTGTACAAAGTTCCGGTTCAGTACCTGGAAATCACGGGTGCGATATATGATTTCAGAGATCATCTCAAAAACAAATATAAAACTATTGCCGCCGCTAACAAGCTGCTGAAAACACATTATGATGCCTGGAATGATGTAAAAAGCCAGCAGCAGGCATCTCATTATTTATGGATCAAAAAGAATTCCGCTGCTTTGAAATGGGAATTTGTAAAACGTAATTTTGTTTCAGTATTTGATTACATTGTACTGCATGGTTACGCTATCTGGAATACATTCGTATATTGCTCTGCCGCTGTACTCTGTGCCTTGCTGGTGAATCCGCTCGCGGCATACGCGCTCAGTCGTTTTAATCCGCCGTCAACATACAAAATATTGTTATTCCTGATGGTGACTATGGCGTTCCCGCCGATGGTTACTCAAATTCCTGTATTCCTGCTGCTGCGTGAACTCAGCCTCCTCAATACTTATGGAGCTTTGGTTTTGCCGGCACTGGCGAATGGTTATTCTATCTTCCTGCTGAAAGGTTTCTTTGACTCACTGCCTCAGGAATTGTACGAAAGTGCCCAGATTGACGGCGCGAGCGAAACTCGTATCTTCCTGCAGATTACAATGAGCTTGTCAAAACCAATTCTGGCGGTTATCGGCTTGCAGACTTTCCAGTTTGCATACTCTAACTTTATGATGGCTCTCCTGGTTTGTCAGGATGAAAACATGTGGACCATCATGCCTTGGTTGTATCAACTACAATCCACAAGTTGTCAAGGAATGATTTTTGCTTCTCTGCTGATTGCGGCATTGCCAACATTTTTAGTCTTTACCTTTTGCCAGAACATCATTATGCGCGGTATTGTTGTTCCAGTCGAAAAGTAGGGTCTATTCTCCGGAGTCCGTCTTTTGGCGGGCTTTTTTTTTGCATTATTGCGTGTATATTAATAGCAATATAAATATAAGGAGTCATATGATGCCCGACTGGATTAATTTCGATATTTCAAAGCTTGATGAGCAAAACATAGTAAAGCTTATCATGCATCACAATAAATGTTATTGGGAAATGGGAATGCTCGAAATAAGTGACGAACGTTACGACGAATTAATACGCGCGCTCGAAAAAATCAATCCGGATCATTCACTGGTGATCGCAATCAACGCTCCCAAAGTCGCCAGCGAAGGCAAAGTAACCCATGCTAAAGCAATGCTTTCGCTTGATAAAGCATACTCTTTTGAAGATATTGACTCCTGGGCTAAGAAAAATAAACGTTCTGAAAATGAACTTTATCTGGTCGAACCCAAATATGACGGTATTTCAGCTAACTACGCCGACAATGTTTTAGCCACACGGGGAAATGGTGAAGTTGGAGAAAATATTTCCGCAAAACTTCCCCTGATTGAACTGGAAACTACTGGTTATACCGGTCCGGTAGACAGACCGGTACGCGGCGAAATTCTTATCCGTAATGATGATTTTAAAAATATATACTCCAATATTACTAAAAAAAACGGCGGTACATATAAAAATTCCCGCAACGCGGTCGGCGGAATTATGGGCTTGCTGGACATCAGCGATATGCAGCGTCAACACGCCAAACTTACCCTCGTTGACTATGAAATGATCTCTCATCCGGTTAAATATTTTGAGCTCGAAAAACGCTGGCCGGAATTAGTTGAGAAGATAGAAAATCTTCCTTATCCTATGGATGGTATCGTCATCAAACTTGCTGATGAAGCTTACAGTGAAGCTCTGGGGAATACCGCGCACCACCCGCGCGGACAAATAGCTTTCAAATTCAGCGGCATCCGCAAAGAAAGCCTTCTCAAAGAAGTACAATGGAGTTTTGGCAAAAACTGCCTCACTCCAGTCGCTGAAATAGAGCCTGTGGAAATCGGCGGAGTTACCATTCGCCACGCTTCTCTGCATAACGCTCAAAATATCATTGACAAAGATATTCAAATCGGCGACCGGGTGATAATTGAACGCGCCGGGGACGTGATTCCCTACATAATCAGTGCTTTGCCCGGCGAAAGCCGAAAAAACGCCTTGATCGATACTTGTCCTAATTGCGGCAAATCATTGGTGCGCAAAGGACCGGAACTTTGCTGTCCCAATCCCGATTGTTCAGCCACACGCTTAAAACTTTTGACCGCGGCGGTAAAAAATATCGGTAGAGACCGTTTAGGTGAACCCAATATTCAAAAAATGATGACTCATCTGGGTGTCATGACTTTAAAAGATATTTTTGATTTAAAACTGTCAGATATTCTTCAGCTTGAGGGTTTTAAAGCGAAATCAGCGACTAATTTATTCAAAGAAATCGCCAACGCCCGCAATGTTGCGGATTATCAAGTGCTCGCGGCACTGAATGTTCCCAACGTAGGCGCGAATATCGCTAAAAAAATAATGAACGAATACACTCTTGACGAGCTTCGCCAGATGACTGATGAGGAAATGGAAAACATCAATACTATCGGACCTGAACGTTCCAGAGCTTTGCACGATCAACTGGCGGAACAAAGCGGGTTTATAAATGAATTGACTTCCGCCTTGCTGATAAAACAAAGCAAAGGGCAGGGCAACGAAACTTTGCCCACAATTTGTTTCACCGGGAAATGCCGGAAAAACGTTCTTTTTATGAAACTATGGCGGAACAAAACGGTTACGAAGCGACTTCCACAGTAAGCAGGGAATTATCAGTATTAGTAGCCCTTGATCCCGAAGCCGGAGGCGGAAAGCTAAGCAAAGCCGGCAAACTGGGCGTAGAAATAATAGCACTAAGCGATTGGCTGCAAAAAGTCAAAGACTCCGACATTTCTGAAGTCCCCGAAAATGATTTATTCGTTACTCCAAAAAGTAACATAAAAGAACAAGGAACACTATTCTAAAATGTAAATTCGTCGCTTGCCGGACTTGTGGCGGCTTCTTTGCGTTCGGATGAATCGTCAAATTCCTGCCATTCGCCGCTGTCGCCGTTATCTTTTACCAGGACTTCTATTTTCTTTTCCAGCTTGGAAAGCTTCTGGCGGCAGAGTTTGGACAAAATCGTACCTCGTTCAAAACATTTTATCATATCATCAAGCGCTAATTCACCTTGTTCCATATCATCGACTAATTTTTCGAGTTCTTCCAAAGCCTGTTCAAAAGGCATATCTTTACAGCCTTTTTCCATTTCCTTAGTCATCAATTTGCTCCATTTTTAATATTTTTTACACTTACTTTATAAAGCGAATTGAAAGAGGATAAGTATAGCTTTCACCTGCGTTTGCTTTGATACTGGCTTTGATAACACAAACTATATCCAGTATTAAAATCGCAAGCAGACCGGCAAAGCCAATCAATATAATAGTGAGCAGACCGCAAACAATCGCATATATTGTGAGAGATATCTGGAAATTTAGAGATTCTTTTCCGCATTGATCGACAAAGCCGGACTCATTTTTTTTAATCAGCCACATCACCAACGGTCCTATAATATTACCGAACGGTATGCCGATAATTCCTGCAAACGCGAGCAAATGACAGAACATTCCGAATGTTTTTTCTTCGTTTTTCATAATTAACCCTTAATTTAAGTTTATACATGCAACTATATAATTCTGCATAGTATAATATACAGGATGGACATTTAATGTCAAAAAAACTTTCTTGTTTTTATAATTATTTATCGCGATGGAGGATATATTCAAGAATTTTTATAATGCGAAGTGTTGATTTTTCGAGTGCTGATGCTATTTTTAATAAATACTAAATTACGCCAAGGGAATCAGCTATGCCGGATAAACACTATGACTGTATCTGTGGAAATGAAGATGATTGTCAATGCGATGACACAACTTTGGCTTTGGGTGAAAAAACTGACCGGCTGAATGAAATAATTTCCTGGCAGGATGCTTTACAGCGCCTCAAAGACGGTAATCAACGCTATGTATCCATGACGCGCCTGCCCGACCCTGGAGTTTGCCATTATACCCGTAAATTATTGTGTAAAGGTCAATGGCCGTTCGCGACAATTCTGTGCTGTTCTGATTCGCGCGTGCCGCCTGAAATAATTTTTGACGCCGGTCTGGGCGATTTATTTATAGTGCGTGTCGCGGGAAATGTTATTGATTCAAAACTGCTGGGCAGTATTGAATACGCTACTTTGTATTCGACCTG
>DAOWBJ010000010.1 GCA_030634125.1 Victivallales bacterium | reverse complement strand
GGGTATTCTGTTTTCATCCCGCCGTCAGCTACATAAGGAGTACTATACTCGTCCGGCAGACCGATGAGAGCATAACTTCCAAGTTTTTCGTATTCTTCCGGGATTGTTGGAACCAGACTCAGGTATTGAGCCGGAATGATTTGGTCGGTATCGATATTATCGCCGAGGACAAACGCTTTACCCTTAATTATATTAGACATAATGATATTTCCTTATTTAAGATATTCGCGCGGATCAGTCAGACAAGCTGTGATCGCGGATGCCGCGGCGGTGTAAGGTGAAGCAAGAATTGTTTTAGAATCCTTTGAGCCCATACGTCCGGGAAAATTACGGTTGGTCGTACTGACACAAACTTCACCGTTATTGCAGCGCCCGAAAGTATCAACCGGTCCGCCGAGACAGGCCGCGCATGACGGTAATGACGGTTCAAGACAACCGGCCTCCACAAAAATTTCCGCCAGAGTTTTGCCGTCAATACTGACTTTCTTCAAAGCATCAGCAACCTCTACTGTCGATGGGACAATATAAGTGTCGATACAGACTTTTTTGCCTTTGAGCAATTCAGCCGCGAAAACAAAATCCGTCAGTTTTCCGCCGGTACAGGAACCGATATATGAACGGTCGAGTTTGACATCGCCCGCGGCTGCCGCGGCTTTTACATTGTCCGGTGAAAACGGCAGAGCCACTACCGGGACAAATTCTTCAGCTTTGTATTCGTAAACAGCCTGATAATCAGCGTCATCATCACTGTGGAAACAGTTGAAAGCTTTGTCTGTGCGGGAACGAACGTATTCAATAGTCTTCGCGTCCGGGGCGATGATACCGTTTTTACCACCGGCTTCGATTGCCATATTGCAAATAGTCATACGTTCTTCAACACTAAGTGCTTCAATAGCTGTTCCGGCAAATTCCATCGCGCAGTAAGTCGCGCCGTCAACACCGATGTCCCCGATTATTTTCAGGATGACATCCTTAGCGATTACGCCTTTCGGAAAAATACCGTTAATAACGAATTTAATGGTCGGCGGTATTTTAATCAACAGTTTGCCGGTGCCCATAACGAAACCGGCGTCAGTGTTGCCGATTCCAGTCGCGAACATACCCAGCGCGCCGTGCGTACAAGTATGGGAATCAGTACCGAAAAGAACTTCGCCCGGGCGGATATGTCCTTTTTCCGGGAGTGTTACATGACATACTCCTGAATAAGTTTCATCAGCCGGATCATAAAAATACGGCAGTTCCTGTTCTTTTACGAATTCGCGCAAAGTATCAACATTGCGATGACATGTTTTGTCTTCGGTAAAGATATAATGGTCGGGAATAATAACCACGCCTTCTTTGTCCCAGACTTTGGCGTCATTGCCGAATTCACGTTTAAACACCCCGATGGTACCGGGTCCGCAAACGTCATGTGTCATCAAGACATCAGCGTTGACCCAGATATTTTCACCAGGTTTGACTTTGTCATGTCCGGCGGCGGCCGCCAGAATTTTTTCAGTAATAGTCATACCCATTGTTACTTATCTCCGTAAGAGTTAGATTTTAATAAACAAAGCTTTAAATATACTCGCAAAATCAAAAAAATAAAGCTTTTCCAAAAATTTTTGCGGTATTGAGTAGAATTGCGGGATATTTTGAAGTACTCTATTAAAAAATAGCTGATAATATAAAAATGGAATTAAATATTAGCTGTATTTTGTTAAAAAAAACTGTTTAATTTGAGGTGAAATTCAGGGTAATTGGCATACCGGATGCCATATGGCTTGTTCTTGATTCTTTTTATTTATGTTTTCAGCTTGACAACTGACCAATAAGATGTATTTTATTATAGTCGGCATATAATATTTATTCGTGTCGTCATGACTAAAAGAGAAATACAAACAGTATTATTGTATAGAAAATAGCTGATGGGAGAATTTTATGTTTAAGTATTTTCGGATTATGTTTATATTTGCGGTCATGTTTGTTCTGGCCGGTTGCCACGGAGCCAGGGAAGCCAGAGAAAAGCGTATCCAGACAGCCATTGACCATATGAGTAAAATCAAATTAAAAGTACTTCCCAAAGGGCAAGTATTTTCATTGGTCGATTGTATCGCGATTGCCCTGCAGCACAATTTGGATTTAAAAGTATATGAGCTGAAAGAACGTATCGCGGATGAAAAAGTTACTGCACAAATGCTTGGTATGCTGCCTGATTTGAGTATCAGCAATCAATTCCATTCCCGTGACAAAACTCCTGGTTCCAGCAGTTATTCTATCGAAACCGGACAAGAAAGTCTGGTTTCCAGCCGCAGTGTTGACAATACTATCAACAATCTCAAAATCGAGTTGGCTTTAAGTGTACTTGACTTTGGACTGGCCTATCTCAATTCAGCTCAGGCGGAAGACCGCAGCTTGATCACAGTAGAACAAAAACGTCGTGCGGAGCAGAATTTAAAACTTGATATTGTCAAAACTTATTTTAAAGTCGCGGCGGCTCAGGACGCAATTGACACAACCGAAAAATTATTACTCAAATGTCAGAATCTGGAAAAGGTATTCAATCAGCTTGCGGCATCAAAATCTGTATCTCAATTACGTTTGCTCGACGAAAGAAAACGTTTTATCCGTCTTGAAAAACGCTTAATGGCATACCGCCGCAGTTATCAAAACGCCTGTATTGAATTGCGTGCTCTGATGGGCTACCTGCCGATTAACGACATAAGAGTAGATACCGCGTGTCTTAAAACTCTGAATATTTCTACTTTACCTGACATCAACACCATGGAAAAGATAGCTCTGGTTGAACGTCCTGAACTTTATCAATTGGATATTCAGACCAGCATTACAGTTACCGAAGCCCGCAAAACTATTATTCAAATGTTTCCGCAGGTGAAAATATTTATGGATTTCGTAAATTCAAACAACTCTTTCCTCTATACTCAAAGCTGGTGGGAAATTGGTGTTCACGCTGCTTATAATTTATTAAAACTCCCACAGCAAATCGCGAAATATCGTGCTCTCAATTCGGAAGTAGATGAAATCGCCATGCGTACACTGGCTCTTTCGATCGGGGTTATGGCGCAGGTTCGTATTGCTCACGCGAATATCCTTGAGGTAAAAGAGCGTTATGAACTGGATGATAAAGCTTACCAGGCTTACAAAAAGCATTTAAAAGTCGCCAGCCAGACTTTTGCTTCCGGCGGCGCGCTGTCCAAACTGGAATTGGACCGTTACGAACTGGAAACAGCTGAGACTTTCATCAACCGTCTTATTTCCATGAGCAGTTGTTATGTCTCTTACTACCGTCTGCTTAATACTCTCGGGGTTAATTCCCTCGATCCGGCTACTATCGAAATAGTAATGCGGGAAGTTAAACGTTCAGAAGCAAAACAAAGAGCCAGAGAGCTAAGCAAAATAACGGTAGTCGCTTATGTTGACTTGGCTAAAGAGCTCAAATATAATGGCGTTGTTCTCGGCAACAATACAGCCAGTGAAGAAAAACGCGGCAAATTTGACGCGCTTGTGGCACAAGCGGCGAAAGTGGTGAAAAAGAAAAAACTTTAATTAGAAATAAACTTCTTCAAAACGTGTCGCTGCGTTTCGAAAAAGTTTTACTATTATATAAAGAGGTGCATGATGTATAAACTCGAAGATCGGATATTATTCGACGGGGCGGCGGTTGCTGATGCAGCCGATGCTCAACAGGAAGCCGACGCGCAGCAGGAAGCGGCGCAGGCGGCGGAGGCTGAAGAAGCCGCCGCGCAGCAGGAAGCGGCTGATTCCGCTGAAGGCGGCGACAGTGATGGTTCGGAAAGTAGTGAACCTGGTTCGCTTGAGGAAGTTCTCGCCGCGGTAAACGCGGGAAGCCCGGGAGCTGATGATCAACGGGTTGATGTTCTGCTCGTCTCTGATTCTTTAGAAAACGCTGATGATATTTGTAATACCGCCTCTGACAATACAATTGTTGTAAGATATGACGCGCGCACCGCCTCTGCCGCTGATTTACTGCAGCAAATTACCGACGCTCTTGACGGCAACACAGCGGATTCCATTGGTTTTGCCACCGAATCCGGCGAAAACGCCCATGTACAATTATTTGCTGACACCGACACGTCTTTAGACACAGTACATGATTCCGTACATCAAAATTTCTTTAACGGTCTGGATGCTTTGCTTGATGAAGGAGCCCGGGTAAATCTTTTTGCCTCAAATCTCGCTTCCACAGCAGAGGGAACAGCTTTAGTTGATGCCATCGGTGACGCTTTGGATCACGATGTAGCCGCGAGTATCGACGAAACCGGCAGCGAAGCCGCCGGCGGAGACTGGAATCTGGAATACGGCACCAACGGCAGCGAAACAGATGCAGCCGATGTATATTTAGATGAAAACCTGATCGACAATTTCACTTCACTTTTAGAAGACGACGTAAATCACGAAGTAGCTTTCATCAACTCATCAGTAATGGATGTAGAAGAAATCCTGAACGACCTCGGCGATAATGTTGAGATCGTCATGCTTAACGAAGGGGATGCCTTTCAGCAGATCACTGACTACCTGCAGGATAAAACCGATATAGACGGTATTCACATTGTTTCTCATGGTAGTGAAGGATTTTTCCGTCTCGGCAATAATACTATTGATTCACAATTTGTACAAGAACATCAAGCTGATTTGACCACTTGGGGACATTCGCTGACAGCTAATGGCGATATTATGATTTATGGTTGTGATCTTGCCGCTAATGCTAATGGACAGGGTTTGATTCAAACAATCGCGGCTTTTACCGGGGCCGATGTAGCTGCTTCTACTGATGGAACAGGAATTTCGGGAGACTGGGAACTGGAATATAATGTCGGTGAAATTGAAACCGCGGCTCTTGCTGTCAATGATTATATATATAATCTGGAGAATATCACTGTAAATAATATCACGGATGATCCTTTTGGAACTTTAGGTACTGGAATCTATACTCTTAGAAAAGCAATTGCCGAAGCTGACCTTGGTGATGAAATTATCTTTGCCAATTGGGTTGGCACTTTAGATAAGACCAAACCCGCGGGTACTGGTGTAGCTGATTATACAATTTATTTAAACGCTTCTCTTGGTCAGATGGATGTCGATAAGAATATTACTATTAACGGCTGGATTACACTCCCAGACGGTGCTCATACTTTTGCCAGGGTTGATGGCAGGCCGCTGGTTGAAGTTACTCCCGCAACGGATCCGGTTACGTGGGAACCGGGCACCGCTACAACCCGTGTATTTTTTGTCAAGGCTGTTTCTGACGCTGATAATTTTGTTACTATGAAAAATCTAGTAATTCAACAAGGGCATGCTGTAAGTACCGGCGGATCTATACCTTCTGATGGAGACGGCGGCGGGATGTACATTGATGTAAACAGCAAAGTTGAATTATATGAAGTAACAGTACAAAACTCTCTTGCCGATATTTCCGGCGGTGGTATTTACAATGCCGGGATTCTCCATATTGAAAGGACTTCCAGTGTAGATATTACTTCTGTTTCGTATAATACCGCGGCTAACTCTGGTGGTGCTATCTTTAATGGCGCAACTGGTACATTGACTGCGTTAGGGCTTAATGTCTCTCATGAAGTTTGGGTACTGGATAATACTGCAACTGCCGGTTCCGGTGGCGGCATTTACAGCGTCGGCGATATTGATGCCAGAATGGTGTGGCTGCAATCTAATTCTGCTGACGCGGGAAGCGGCGGAGCTATCGCCATTGAAAATGGTGGTGGTGATTCCTATTTTTATCAGATAGAAGCATATAACAATACAGCATTTGTTAACGGCGGCGGCATCAGCTATACTCAGGGTAACAATCTGATTATCGAATGGAGTAAATTTCAGAGTAATACTGCGACAACTGGCCATGGCGGCGGTGTTTATTTTGCTAACAATTCAGGAGACCTTGCAATACGCACTACGGATGGCTCTTTTGGAGCTAATACTCATGCTTTTTTTCAATATAATACAGCTGGTGCGAATGGCGGAGCGTTGTATGTTGATCAAAGTGGTGATTTGAATATTGATTTTGTTGAATTTTATAATAATAGTTCTGGAACCAGTGCAGCATCATCCGGTGGTGCTATCCATATGCAAAACTCTGGAGATATTAATATCGTCGAAGGAGATTTTGATAACAACCGAGCTACTTATGGCGGTGCAATTTTTTATGACGGCAAAGCCGATGGTTCAGGCGTTATGACTATCACTGCCAGTAATTTAGTGAACGGCACTGCAACTCTTGCTGGCGGTGGAATTTATCAGGAAACAGGGATATTAAATATCACAAACTCCACTTTAGCTTATAATACTGCCACTACAGGCGGAGCAATTTATATGGGTGATAACAGCACATTGAACCTGTCCTTCGCTACCGTAGCCTACAATACCGCCAGTGATGCCGCTGATACAGGTTATGCGATCTACATGACTGACAGTACTGAAAGTTATTTCAGTTCTATTAGTTCCATTTATTTCAATACTAATGCGCAAATAGGTGCTCGCGACCAGATAACTTTGGGAGCCAATGTTACTGTAAGCAGTTCAACCTATAACGTTTACAGTCATTATGAGGACACAAGACTTGCCGGAACCGGCAATATCACCGACCAGACTTTGATTCAAGACACTCTGTATTTAGACACGGTTTTACGTCGGCAGGGAAATTATCGCACTCAAACACTTGCCTTGCTTTACCAGGAAAGCATTGCTTATACGACAGGGATTTCTGTTTCTGGTATAGATCGAGACCAACGCGGCAACAACCGTGTTGGTACTGATGCTGACGAAAATAGTAATGTAACTCCCAGTATTGGTGCTTTTGAGCCGCTTTATTATATCACAGTCAACAGTCGAGGTGATGAGTCAGCGTTGCAGTCTAGTAGTGATAAAGGCGGACATTATTTTAGTGATGCACAAGAAGATGGAATTACTTTACGCGAAGCGATGTACTGGTTGGATAATTACAATCAGCAAGATGCTTATGATGCCGGTAGCGGTTCCGGTGCTTTATATGATGTTAACCGCTGGGTAAAATTTAACGCAACTTTATTTGACGCTGGTGCTGATAATACCATTCTCATAACATATGGACAGATAGAAGTTAGCGATACACGCTATGCATTTTCTGGTCAGGAAAAAAACATTATGGTCAGTTCAGTAAAAGATGTTGACCCAAGCAATCCTGATGCCGAAAATTACAGTAATATTAACGACCCTGTCGCTTTTCGGGCTCAAAATGCTGACGGCAGGATTATTGTTGACGGCAATGCCAATGACGGAGTTTTTTATTTTGGAACAACTGCTATTGTTTATCTTAATAATATAACTATTACTAATGGTCATGAAACCAATGCTTCTGATGGTCAGGGTGGAGGAATCCAAACTCATGGAACCACTATTTTAAATAATGTAGTCGTCAGTAATTCTGTGGCTGATAATAATAGAACTGATGCGATTTATTTCAGCGGCGGCTTTGGTGGTGGCATTTACAATACAGGTAGCATGCAGATTTATGACTCTACCATCACCGGCAACAGCGCGGTTGCATACGGTAGTGATAAATATCAGCCTGCTCGTGCTGGACTCGGCGGAGGAATATATAACAATGGAACTTTAATAATGGAGCGTTCCTCTGTTTATAACAATTCTGTTTCCGGTCAAATTCAGTATGTAACAAGTGAATCTGTTGTCGGAGCCGGTATATATAATACTATTCGAACAGAAAATTGGATTACATGGAACGGTGGACAATGGGATCCTTGGGTTAAAAAGACAACTGGTTCTGGAGTTCTTTCTATAGCTAATTCTACTATTGCCAATAACACAGCAACCGCTACCCAAGCTGCTTCTGATACCAATCCTGCCGGGAGCGGTTCCGCTATTTATATGAAAGACGGAGATTTAAATCTTTATTATACCACAATTGTCAACAATTATGCCAACCTTCATTCCGGCGCGACAATAACTGACGCTAAAGCTGCGGTAGCAGTTTTTGGCGGCATGGATTATTCTTTTACTTATGATGGTAGAACTGATACTTATACCAGCAATGTTGATTTGGGTCTTTCAAATTCAATACTCGCAGGTAATACGGTACAGGTTACCTCCAGTCCTCCGGATCAGGAATATTTGGATATTTATATAAATAATACCGTTGCTGAACCGACTAATGTAACTGTTGTTAATTCTACTCCTATTGGAGATTTTAATATTATCGGCAGTTACAATTATGATGCGGATCCAGTTACAGGATCTGGATATAATTGGGATGACCGAAATAATAAAATAGGAGATAGCTTTGGCTATGTAGTAAGCCTTAATCTTGACAGTCAAATGCGTTATAGCGGTGCGAAAACTATGACTTACCGCCTGCTTGACGGCAGTGTCGCGGTAGGAACCGGTTCTGAAATAAGTTCCAGTCTTTTTACCAGTCTTGCTACTGACCAGCGCGGCGTATCCAGAACAATGCTGGATCGTAATGGAGCACCAGCTGTTCAAAATATTGGAGCCTACGAATCTCTTACCATGTTAACCGTCAAATCCCAGGACGATTCCGGTCTTGAACCGACTAACAAAGGTTTTGATTTTGCTAATGATAGACTTGCTTGGGAATCAGATGATGTATCTTTCCGCGACGCTATTTACTGGGCGGATACAGAAGCTTTAATTACGGTAGATGCCAGCTCCTGGACCAGCGCGACTGTTGATTTGGTAAAAGCTATTACTATTTCCAATGGAATCACTATTAACGGTACTCTTACCAATTCTGTATTTGGCAATGCGCTCCTTGACGCGGACGGCAATGATCGTGTTTTTGTTGTAGATAATATTGACTATCTGCCTTTGGTAACAGTTGGCCTTACGAATATGACTGTTCAAAATGGTAATGCAGCTGCCGATTCCTATTCCGGGCATGGCGGAGCGCTCTATGTAAAAGAAACATTGATTTTGACTAATGTTACCGTCCAAAACAGTACCGCTGCCGGAAAAGGCGGAGGAATATTTTCTCAAACCGGTGATTTAACAATTAATCAAAGTACAATTTCCGGGAATACCGCCGGGACCGGTGCTGGTGGTATTTATACAGAAGCAAATAATTTTACCGCTGATCAAAGTTCAATTTTGAGTAATACTACAACTACTGGTGATGGCGGTGGAATTTACGCTTTGAGTTCAGTCGTGGACTTTACTGCAAGCACCATTGGAATGAACGATGCCACAAGCGGTCATGGTGGTGGTTTATATATCAACTCAAGTACTTTTGATATGCTTAATTCTACTATTGCCAACAATACTGCCGGGTTAAATGGCGGCGGTATCTCTTTCAATGGTGGTGGTACTTACGATCTTAATTTTACGACTATTGCTAATAATATATCAGGTACTGCTGAAGAAAGTCAGCGTTACGGCGGCGGTATGTATATGACGGCCGGGAACTTGACTATTTCAAACTCCGTTATTGCCAACAATTATTACGGCAGTATCGACAACGCAACCCGCGATGATTTTTACGGAAGCGGCGGAGTCATGACAAGTGCTACTTATAACGCGATTGGTGTATCTACCGGATATACTTTTTTAGCTGCTGATAATAATATTACTTTTGCTGACAATCCTACTACTTTCTTTACAGATCTCGGTTTGGATACGCTAGTTGCTGATAATGGCGGTCCGACTATGACCTTGTATGTTTCTGATACGGATAGTATCCTGCAAAATCACGCGGATCAAGGAACTAGCGTGACAACTGACCAACGAGGCGAGGCACGTACGTCGGGAACTATTACCATCGGGGCGTATCAGAAGAATACTACTACTGATACGGATTTGGAATTTGTCGATACGCTTGGCAATGGTGATTATACTAATTATCTAAACTGGAGATATAGAGATAGCGAAATTCAGCTTGATTCAGCTTCACAGCTCAATTTTAACGCGACCGACACACGTTTTTATATTGCCGCGAACCTTACTACAATCGGTGACTGGACAATAAACTGGCGTTCGATACTTATATTGAATAACAGTATTTCTATAAACGTATCTGCCGATGATGCTTTGGACGCGAGAATTGATATCCGGGGAACAATGGATATTGCCGCTACAGGCGATTTACATGTCCGCGGTAACAGCAAAGTCGATGACTCCGGTACAGGAATTCTTACTGTCAACGGCACTATAAACACGGTGGATACCACTCTGAACGGAGCAAGTCATCTTGAGCTTTTAAATCAGGCGGCATTGACTTTAGCCACACTTGCCTATACTCCGATGAATCTGGTTAACTCGTCAACAAATACAAGCGTTACTTATTCCTATGAAACAGGTACTCAAGAGATAATCGACGTAAAAGATAATACAGGAGTTTCAACAGTTTACGGGCATTTGACTCTCAACGGTGCTTCTCTCAAAACTACAAGCACTAATTTAGGTGTTAATACACTGACTTTATCCGGTGCGGCTTCATCACTTGACGTCAGCGGCAGCCTCACCATCGCTGACGCCACTGGCGGCGGCAGTGTGGAAAATTCATTAATATCCCTGACCGGCAATCTGACACTTGGAACCGGTGCTCCCACTTCATTTTGCAATGTGGACTTTACTTTTTTCGGTACAAACGCCCAGCAGATTTCCCTGGTCGGCGACACCGAGTTTAACAGTATAACAGTCAACAACAGTGCCGGAGTCAGTGTTGATGCCAATACTTTAACCATCGATACATTTACTTTTACCGACGGCGCGTTTGAGTTGCAAGGCGCAAGCAATCTAGATGTTATTGATAATAACGGTGTAACTGGTGCTGACGGAGACAGCGGACATTATTTTATTACCGCAGACACCGGAACTGTATCATTAGCGATAGACGGCACAAACGGAACTCATTTTGTTCTGGCTGTGGAAGACGCGGCTACTCCCGGAACTTACAAATGGGTTGATACGCTTATTGAATCTCCGGCAACCCGTGCCGCGATCCGTATTACGGATGGAATTTCACCTCCCATATCCTCAGACGCCGGTTCAATAACAGTTACCTGGGATATTGATACAAACGATACTGAATTTACCTTAACACTTTCTGATTACTCTGATACTGCCGCCGGGCAGTACTTTGATCCAATCATCGGAACACTGCATTGGAACGATGCCGGAACCTGGGATGATGTCAGCTGGACCACTGATAAAAACGGTCCATTCTATATCGGTCATGGTTATTCCGAAGTATGGCTGAACGCGGACAATGTACTCACTGACGGTACACTGCGCTATGCCCTCGCTCAGCTCGAGATTCTCGATGAAGACGGTGTAATTGTCTTTAATGCCGACCATGTCGATTCTGATTTTTACGATAGTATTTCAGGAGATTATCTTGATGCAGACATTGTTTTAGGCAGCGTATTACAGATAGTTGATGGTTTAAATATTTCTATATTCGGTCTTGATAACGGTAAGGCTTCATATATTACCGGCGAAGATGGTGAACAGGTAATGATAGTCGGTACCGGCGGTGCTACTTCTGAAGCCGTTAACCTGAAACATCTTGACTTCCGCGGTAATGATGATTATGTGCTGGTCAATAATGAAAACTTAAGCCTGTCAGACGTTTCTGTAGCCGGTATCAGCCTTACGGAAAAATGGACTACCGGAACAATAAATAATACTAACGGCACAATAGCCGTATATGACAATTCCTATTTGAAACTTGACGGTTCGGCTGACGGTACGGCGTTTACCTACAATCCGGGCTCAACCTTGCAGTACATGCTGACTCCCGGTGCCGCTAGTTCAGCATTGACTATTGATGATAACTCCGCTGAATTTGGAACATCCATTCAGGGATTAACGGTTGATACAGGTGTAGCACTGACGCTTTCAGACCGCACCGGCGCTTATGACGTCAACGGCAACACCGCTGTTTCCGGTGACTTGACGATCAATGACAATGTTACTTTATCCCTCGGCGGAGCAAGCAATGAACTTGGTGATAATACTTCTTTCTATGCAGGTAACTATTCTACTGTTAATTATAACCGGGCTGGAGCTCAAACTGTTGATTCTGTAGATTATTACAATCTGACAATCAGCAGTAGCGGCGCAAAAACCGCCAGCGACAGCTTTGATATATACGGCGATCTCACAGTAGGTTCCGGCGTGGAACTGGCCTTTGATTTCGTCGCAGCCGAAACTGTAAGAATAGCTGGCGACACCGCTGTAGACGGCACACTTACATTCCGTGGTGCCGGAGCAGGCACTCTGGGACTTTACGGCACAAATAATGATCTCGGTATTTTCAATTACCATACTTCAACTGTCAGCTATCTCGGAGCGACCGGACAGGAATTATCGGATGTTGATTATTACAACCTGATTGTCGGCGGCGGAACTGTCGGCACAGCGGTTGTCAAAGAGACAGTTGATTTTGATTTTAATGTCTATAACGACATGACTATTGCCGCCTACACTACTTTCGGGCTTGACGCCAATATCGTGCTGGTAGAAGGTGATTTTACCATGTCAACTCTTGGAGCGTTTGTCTTTGCTGATGACGGCTTCCTCAAGCTGAAAGGAGAAACTAACGCTGCATTTAATTTTGACGACGGTTTTGGTACAGTAATCTACCAGGGAGGCGACAGCCAGTTAGTGGCGGGCGGCGTTTACAACAATCTGCAAATCGCCAACGGAATCAAAAGTCTCGGCGCGGATGTTACAGTTATTAATGATTTTGTATTTGCCGGTGGTGCTGGAATATTCCAGCTTGGCACTTACGACTTATACCTTGACGGCTCGATTACCGGTGCTTCCGAGACCAGTTATTTCGCCAGCAATATCGCCTCCACCGCCACAGATCAGGGCAAAGTGTTCCTGCGACTTGCTGTTGATGAAGTTCAGAATCTGGTAATCGGTACCGCGAGCAACTGGAGTGAATTGACCTTTACCGGTGGAAATATGCAGCAATATGTTTCTGTCTGGACTTATGATGGAGTTACCACAAACGGACAGCCGGGAGGAACAGAAATAGCGCATCCTGAAAACGCGGTTAACATGACTTTCAATGTGGCTCCCCAGAGTGCGGGTTCTTACAGTATGGATTTCGTTGACGCATCCGCATCCGCTAAAGGAGCAGACTTCAACCCGTCTCTGGTCGCGACTTACTATTACAGCGGAACATCCGGCAGTTGGACTCAGGCAGGCAATCCATTGACCCAAAGCGGACCGTTTTTCTTTGGCACCGGTGTTCCGTATGGCGGTTTAGTGGTTACAAATACAAACAATGCCGGTTCGGGATCATTACGCTGGGCTGTTGCCGCGGCCAATATTCTGGACGAAGTCAACCTGATTACTTTCTCCAAGGATGTTTTCTACACTCAGGAAACAATTACTCTCACCAGCGGAGAAATGGCTATTACAGACCATGTTGTCATTCAGGGTCTGGGCGCGACATTGACTACCGTCAGCGGTACTGACAGCAGCCGGATATTTAATATTAATTCAGGCATTTCAGTAAGCGTTTCAGGATTGACCCTGACGGGTGGATATTCCGCTGGTGACGGCGGCGCGATTTACCTTGAGGGCAGCCTGCAACTTGAAAATGTGGAAATAAAAGATTCTTCTTCTGCTGGTCTCGGAGAAGCGATTTATATTGCTGATACCGGAGCACTTTATACTATGCGTACTACCGTTAGTTCGGCGGAAGCTACTGATGCTGGTATTTACAGCCTCGGTACTATTTCAATGTTCAACAGTACAGTTGTAAATCTTGGTGATAATGAAGCTATATATCTTGGAGATACCGGAACAGGTCTGCTGTTTAACGTAACCGTATCCACGGCGAACGCCGGTACAGCAATTGACAATGATGTGGATGCGAGTTTGACTTTGAATAATACTCTGGTTTACGGAAGTGTCTCAGGTACATATGAAGGCAGTAACAATCTGGAAACTACAGATGGAACCATCTTTGCCGGTGACACTCCGACTTTGACTGATAACGGCGGTTGGGTAAAAACTATTGCGATTGCAAATGATGTCCGAGTTGTTGATCAAGGCGTTGGTTATAGCGACGGCGCGTACAGATACGACGCCAGAGGCTATCTGGTCAACGGTTCAAATGACATCGGAGCTTATGAATATGATGGTTATATGACCTGGAATGCTAATACTTCCGCATATTATTCATCACTGGACAGTGCTCTAGGCGCGGCTTCAAGTGCTGATACTATCGAACTTATTTCAAGTCGTATACTGCTGGATTCAGAAATTACTGTCAGCAGCGACGTAACTATTCGCGGAGCCGGAGCATGGGATACTGTACTCAGCGCGGGTATCAAGGGGGCAGGTTCCGACCGTCTCTTCACTATTGGCGACACAAACAGCGCTCCGGCGGTACACATGCTTGATCTGGCGATCCGCGGCGGTAATGTTAGCGGCGATGGCGGAGCTGTCTATAATTACGGCAGTTTGCATCTCCATAATGTAATGATCGCGGATAACGCGGCGTCCGGCAATGGCGGGGCGATTTACAATTCTGCGGACGCCTTTGTTTACGGCGAACGCAGCTCCATAAGGATGAATACCGCGGAAAACGGCGCCGGTATCTATAATCTCGGCAGCCTTACCCTGAATCATTCCAGGCTTGCCAATAATACCGCGAGTGTCAGCGGCGGCGGTATTTATAATGGTGTTTACGGAGAACAGAAAGGTCAATTATTCCTGCTGAACAGCACCGTTGACCATAATACAGCCTCTGGTGGAGACGGCGGCGGTATTTACTCTACCGGAACATTCCAGGCTGAATATTCTACTATTTACGGCAACAGCGCGGCTGATGACGGCGGCGGGATTTATAATATCGGCGACAGCCGCTTAATTAATCTGACCATAGCCGGCAACTACGCGGCTGATGACGGCGGCGGGATTTACGCCGCTACCGGAGCGGTCAATCTGGTCAACAGTATTATTGCCTACAATACTGACGTCTCAGGATGGGATGACATCAGCGATACCGGCAGCGTGATTACGCAGTTGAGCAATTTCGTAGGTACTGACAATAGCGGTTTATACACCGCGTCAAACAGTTTATTCAGCAGTTCACTGGCTGATAACGGCGGCTGGACTTATACGCTGGCGCTTAATTCTGAAAGCGGTTATTACTACCGGGTTGTAGGTCAAGGCGTTGAAGTCGGGATTAATTATGATCAGCGCGGCTATATGATCAATAGTACTCGCGACCTGGGTGCTTATGAAGCTAACGGATACATAGGTTATTATCTGCTTTCAGATAATTACAGAAGTTACTTCTCAAGTATCGCAACGGCACTGACATATCAATCCGACAAGGCCACCAGGACGCTTTATCTCCTCGACACCCGAATCAAAGAAGCTGATATAAATGCCGACTTAAGATATTACAATTCAGCCGACAAAAAATACCTTCCACAGACCGTAACAATTAAAGGCGCGGCTTCCGGTGAAACTGTAATCAGTGCCGGCGGCACGGGACGAATATTCT
>DAOWBJ010000130.1 GCA_030634125.1 Victivallales bacterium | reverse complement strand
CGCCGGGTAAACCGCCAAAGGTATATTCCCAGGTTCCGGCATCAAGCGGCAATTCATCGCAAAAATCCATTACTATTGTATTTTCATACATTTGAACGTATGGATACCAAGTCCAGCCACCGGGACCGGTAACGCGAAACGGGAGCGTAATATCACCCTGGTTATGCGTAATTACGATTATCCCGTCAACATCAAGGTCAGCAGGCACAAATGTTCCGTTAATAAATCCGGGAGTTTCGCCAGTTTCGCCCTGCGGTCCGACTACCAATTCGACAGCTTCCGACCATTCGCCGCCGTTACGCTGTTCGCGGTAATACTGATCTGCCGGAACCTGAACGGAATGCCAAAGCGTCGCGCCGTCGATAGAGAACTCAAAATCAGGGGCGGATTTGACTAGAGCCTGAACCTCTTGAGCCGTTAAATATTCGGGATCCGCCGTTACTGGAGCTCCAACTGAAGAACTGGGGCGGTTTTCGGCTTTGAAGCGAAAATACGCTAGAACAGTTTTTTCTGTTTGTCCGCTTGGAACTCCGCTTACGCAAAAATAGAAATTTTGCGTTCCTATGCTGTTTAAGGTCTCTTCAAAACGAACCGTGTTGGTGTTAACGCGAAAACTTAACTGACCATTTGCCGGGTCAGCGGTCAAGCCGTCAAACCAGTCGTTCGCTATATTTACTTTGTTGTCGGCATCTTCAGTCTGTTCACTCAGGAACATGAAGGAAGTTAGAGGATCAAAATCATTATCCCCGAATGCCTCAAGCGTCAAATCCGGGTCAATCGAATGTTCGCTTAACTGCGCTTCGCCGTCAATCCAACTCACGTCATAGAATTGACAACATAAAATTACGGTTTCATCAAACAGCAGGCGAAAAAAATCGTTGTCGCGAACGACAGCTCCGAATTCGTCAATCTGTTTACCCGCGGCCGCGTCAACCAGCACCGGGATACGTTTAAAATTAGCCATTTTCTGCTCCTTGTCCTCCATAGCTTTAGCGCCGGAGGACTTTTGTTAGTATTTTATGTGTTAAGTTTTAAACTCTCAAAGTATTTACATCCTGCCGGATTGCAGAGCTTGCCGTTTCGTTTTTTTCCGACATTTTTTTTATTATTGCAGATCACCACTTTCGGAGCTCCGCAGGTTTTACAGCCAGTAAACAGCTCGTTTGTGTATGTGCCGTATTTGCATTTGCTGCGGTCGATTCCGGCTTCCAATTCCTCGGCTTGCTTGATTAGCCTTGCCGCCGTTTCTCTTAAAATCTTTGCTTGTTTTTTCATGTTATACCTCATCGCAATTATAAAGGCTACAATCACCGCTATTAAGAAGACAATTATTTACATCGCTGCATGTTATAAGAGTTGCACCTGAAGTACGAAAGTAGCCACAATAACTACTATTTCGTGCAATGCAAGAAGTAAGAACACTGCCAATTTTAAAATAATAAAACCCCTTGAGATTTCCATCACAAATACAGTCAGTAAGTATTACATTTTCACCATCTAAGCTTGAAGAATTTCCCCAACCATAATTGCCATTGTTATTAGCTTCGCACTCAATAAAAGTACATCCATTAACTCTAGAGTAACCGCATCCACTATTGTTATATGAAATACAGTTAATAAATACCCCACTACTGATAAGATAAAAACCATAACTGCTGTTATCATAAGCTGTGCAATCAGTAGCACTATTAAACGAACCTTGATAACCACGCTGATTGCCATAAGCATGACAATCTTCGAGTGTAGACCTATTATGCGCGGAACTAAAGCCAGCGGTACACCCTGTGGCTTTACAAGATACTATTGATATTATTTCCCCAAATCCACCAACGCAATTCTTTATATTAATCAACTCTACTTTTGTAGTATAATAATTCGCCCAGTAATCTGTTATACCTGCTTGAGCCGTATTTTCTCCATCTATCCAAACATCACCAACACCTTTTAAATATGCACAGTCTTGCATTGCAATCCCGGCAGGGTAGCAATCGCTTTCGCCGTATCCTTGTATCTGTATTTCTTTTTTAGGATGAGCGTTTACGGCTGTTTGAATGTCGGTGTAGGCGTTAGTCCAGCTTGAGCCGTCGCCCGTTCCGCTTGCTTTTTTATCGACGTAGCAAATTGCGCGACCCTCGAAGTCAGGACAGCCACAGGGGCAATCGTCAGTTTCAGCGACTAGTCCATTGTCGCAGTATATCTCAAGTCCGTTGTCGCCGTAATAAACCATTAACAAGCCCCTCTTATGTTTATGCGGCTCGATACTGGCTCGATTGAAAAGTCAGTTATCGCGCCATTCGCAAATGTTACCCGGCTAATTAATATCTTTTCTTTTCCTGTTTCCCATGACTGCTCTGTGGCGTATTGAACTATTGTATTAGTTGAACTGGTTAGAGGGTCGCCAACAGCCACGCACTCAAGATAAATAAACGCGTCCGCGGTGATTGTAAGTTCAGCAGCGGCAATGGGAGCTAAAGTAAGTTTATTAACAGAAACATTTCCGCAATTCTCCGCTGTAATATCCATGCCGTCAACAATCTTGATTTTATTTGCCGCTGTCTGGATTACCTTGAAATACCCTTTATAGGTATCGCCTGGGATATTGTTTGCCAAGCCGTGAATTCTGATGCCGTTTCCGGTGTTTTCCAGCTTAATACCGCGCCCGGCGATGAGGCTGTTGTTCTTAATCTTTTCATTCAAGTGCCGCGCCGCGCCGGTCCAATTTGTGAAAACCGAGTTACTCATGATTATTTATGACCTCCGTAATTGCTGTTCCATTGTTGGTCAGCCGGAGTATGCATGTATGAACGAATTATTTTTGTCCAGCGTTTGCCTTCGTTGTCAAAAACTTCGTTGGTGTCAAAGGATTGTTTCTGCCAGGAACCCATCACCCCGGCGACGCTGGTTACAATTCGCGGTGTCCTGCTCCAATCCAGATTCATTCGCACATGAGCCTTGGAACGCCCCCGCAGGAAAGTTGTTTTGCTGACAAAAACGCATTTCAAGTTAGCGTCAATCATTTCTGAGGGCAGGGGGGCTGTAGTAACGAAGGGGCATAGTTTTTGAGCGTCCCATTCGGGAATTTCCTCGTATTGTCCCTGTGTGTTTTTGTACCAGCCGCAATCACCCGCGCTGAGGATATAGTCAACTTCTTTGCAGATTATATCTACTCTGCGCCCAAGATTGGAGCGGTTATCCATATTGAATTCCAGCGCGCTTGCGCCGGAGTCTTTCGGCTCTCTGGCTTCCATGCTTACTTCGTAAATCAAATCTGTTACCCGGATCGGGTCAACTTTAGTGATGATCGCTCCCGGAATAGTCCAGTCTTCCGCGGATTCTCCAACCCGGTTTTCAAAGTCAAGCAGATTATCGCGATGAACGCGCCAGCGGCCTGTCCAGATTATGACCTTATTTATTTTGCCGTCATCGTCATAACCGTTGAAGGCCTCGGAATGCTTCACGCTCAACAAACGGGTTTCAACATACCTGGCTTCGAGCGAAACATAATAAGCGATTTTTCCGTGAGGACTGACTTGTATGTCAGAAACATAATATGCGCTCCCCGCCCAGCTTGAAGCATCGCTGTTGATGCCGTTGACGGCAATAAAATCATCGTAGGCATCAATTCCCACACGCCATTTGGCTTTGCGGACGCTTTCATGACTGTTTGTGCGGGAGAAAGTCGGATTCCCGATCATCATTACGCTCATGTCTTTGGCGTTGATTTTGACTTCCCATTCATTGTCGGCGCGTTCCTGGAGCTGAATGTTTTCGCACAGAAAATCATTTCCCGCCCAAGCCAGAACAGCACCGATTTGCGGCAGCCAGCCCGCTAAAGAATCAGCATGAACCATCCAGGCCGCGCTTTTGGAACGTTCCCCGGAACTATTAACAGTTTCGCTGATACCGCCGATTATTTCAGCGGTCAAATGTTTTTTGTGTCCCACATAAGACACTTCATACATGTAACGGGCTAGAGGCTTAAAAGTAATTCCGCTGATAATATATTCGGGGTCTTCAGTGTAGCTCTGTGAATCGGCATCAGGCAAACGCCAGTCGTCGCCGATACTGCCGGCCCACAAAGTCGTTTGTTCCCGCAGATCCACCCATTCCGTATCAACAACCGCGCCGTCATCAAGCATGACATGCCAGGTACCGCGCCGGGTTATATCTCCATTGGCATCGATGTTGAAATCAACATTATTGTAATGTACTATTCGCATAAAAAACACTCCTTTGACATTGTTTACCTTTAGAAAAGGTGTCAACCAAAGGATGGGTTGCGTGTTGCGAGTTGCGTATTGCGAGGGGAAAAAAAGAGAGGGAACGAAATGTATGAGAGTATTTTTGCCGGGAGCGCTGAACGCCAGTTCGGCTTTTTTTAAATCCTTAGATTACTGTTCTAATGGTTTTATTGGTTTTCCTCTAAAATAAGCTTTCAATTGTTCTTTAGTTGGGAGGAACAGTAACTCAACAGTATAATTGCGTTTACTTGTTTCGCCAATAACCAATACTGGCAATTCCTGATAGCTGCCATGCTCTATACTGTTATCGTTGCTAATAACAAAAGAATTGATAGAATTTTTTATTTTAGTTTTCCTGCCGCTTTTAACAGGTGTTCCGGTTATAAAGAAATAATCCCCATTTTTATAAAGTCGATCTTTTCTTTTGGCGCATAAACTTATATCATAGATTTTCCCCTTAGAATCCACATATATACGCTTAGCTACCTGATCCCGTAATTTGTCGGGCCAGTTTTGGGGTTTGACAGTAGTTCTTCTTTCCGCAAAGACATTTTTATATATAATAGTAATACCTTTGTTACTGATAGTCTGGATAGTATAATCCACAAAGCGCCAATAATCCTTGGTCTCAAGCAGCTTGCCGTCGATTTTACGAGGCTCAGCATTAACGCCTCCGGTAAATAATATTCCAATGATAATAATATACAATAGTTTTTTCATGAGATAAACATAAACCATAATAAAAGCTTTATCCACAATTAATGTTATTTTAAGTTATTTTTCTTTTTTTATATAAACGATGGCGATGTTCGCCTTTTAAATTTGCATTTTTTTAATTTGGCTGTATTATAGTGGTTCGTTTTAATATTAACGGTTCACGCGGTAAATATTGTTAAGCCTGACGATGTCGGCTGCCGGACACGCAATCAAATGAGGTAAAGAATGGACAAGGCATTAAAGACTGAAGTGATTAAAAGCTTCGCGAAAACCGAGAAGGACACAGGTTCTTCAGAAGTTCAAATCGCGATTTTGACTAGCAGAATCAATGAATTAACTGAACACTTGCGCGTTAACAAAAAAGACAAAAGTACACAGCACGGTTTGCTTATCATGGTTAGCCGCCGCAGAAAACTTTTAAAATACTTGAGCCGCAAAGATCATGCGGGGTTCCTCAAAATCACCGACAAGCTCGGTATTCGCAAACGCTAAGCAAATCATCTATTTATGCTCAAATAACAGAACCAGTCAATTTATCTGCCTGGTTCTGTTTGCTTTTATGGTAAATTGTGCTATATTCTTTTGACGTATACGAAGATTGACAGTTTAGTTTGTTGTCATTGACCCTTGTGGAATTCGGACGCTATCAGGTTCCGGGTGTTTATCCGAAGTCTGATACCGCGATTCCGCAATGACCAAAATAACTGCATACTATCAAGCTTCGTAAAATATAAATACGCGGAAAAACTATTCCGCAATTGTGATTTTTTTCAGCAATGTGACGCAAATAAGGAATCACAAGCAAAAAGCAACCAGAACGAAATAATAATAAATTAATT
>DAOWBJ010000042.1 GCA_030634125.1 Victivallales bacterium | reverse complement strand
GGAATTTTGAATAAATTCAGGAAAAACATCACTGATCATAGCAATTAAGCCTATGAAAAAATGAAGAAAATGCTAATTTAAGCTCAATACACGGAAATTGGTGGGAAAGATGGGATTAATTTTATAAACGAGTAGATATTTAGCAAAAAGTGTACTAGTGTATTACAAAATTAATAATTACAAATATCATGGAGAATAATGTTGTGTCAAAACAAGAAAAACAATTTGATATAGGCTATGTTTTATATTTAGTAAGCAGATATTGGGTATTAGTTCTATCTATGTTTATCCTGGGCGGCGTTGCCGCTTTCTGTTTCAATGAGCTTTCCACACCTTTATATAAATCAGAAATATCCCTTTTTACCTGGAACAGCAGTATTGCAGACGCAATTAAAAAGATTAAAAAAAACCAGAAAGACAAAAAAGGCAACAAGGTTCAGGAAATAATGACCTATAACAGCATTATTTCTCAATCACTCTATCTTGGACAACGTTTGATATCAGACTACATAACTATCATAAACAACCCTCAGGTTAGAAAAAAAACAAATGAGTATTTGATAGAGCAAGGTTTTAAAGCTCCGTTAGAATATTATTTTGAATGCTCAATAAAACGCAAGTCCTGCATCATGGATATTTTTGTAGTCTCACCTGACAGGAAATTGGCGACTGCCGCGGCGAACAACCTGATTAAGGCTTTTAAAAGCGAACAGGAACGTTTGATGAACGTCAAATACGCGCAAGCCATGCATCCGGCAACCCTGCCGAACTCTTCGTTTAGTCCGCATAAAGAGATTAATTTACTTATAGGTGTTTTAGCGGGAGTGCTGCTGGGTATAGGGATCGCGTTTATTTTGGATTATCTGGATATGACAATTAAAAATCCTGATGATTTGAAAAAAATCAACTTGCTTACTTTGGGCTGTGTGCCTTACTATGCGGATATAGATAGTCTTTACAGCTGTGACAAACAGAAAAAAAATCGTCAGGGAAACTCAATTCTTGACACGGTTCGTGTAATCAATACGACAATAAGTTTTTTCAAGGTGGATGATCCTCCAAAAGTAATTGAGTTTACCAGTGCTATGCCAGGCGCGGGGAAAAGTACCCAGGTGTTATTATTGGCAAAAATTGCAGGAGCGGAAAATAAACGGGTTCTCATCATAGACTGTGATTTGAGAAAACCCCAGATATATAAAAACCTGGAGTTGTCCAACCCAGAGGGGCTTGTAAATTATTTAACAGACAGTCAATGCAATGAGCCGGAGAAATATATCCATTCCGACCTTTACCCCAATGTTGACCTTATGATGCATGGAATAATTCCGCCGAATCCGACAGAACTTTTAGCTTCAAAAAGGTTTGCGGATATGATTGACAAACTCAAAAATAAATATGATTGTATTCTTCTGGACAGTCCGCCGTGTTCCGGCATGGCTGATGCCATGGTTTTGGGAAAAGTAACAGATGCCATAGTATTGTTAGTCGACGCCGGAGCAACACGGGCTCATGATGTTGTCAGAAATTTGGAACAATTAGACTCATTGCGTGATAAAGTAATCGGCGTAATACTTAACAAAGTAAATTTCAAGAAGAGCCGCGGATATTATTACAGTTACGGTTATTATTATTATGGATCAGAAAAACCTGATTCAGAAAGTCCCACTATGGCAAGCGATGAAAAACCCGTCTGAAAATAATAGAATTTTTCTATTGCTTCCGGATATACTGTACAAATTTATTTTTTCCAAAGGAAACAGTAAATCCATTGCAAAAATAGATGCTGATACGCTTGAACTTTTGTGCCGTGAAGCTGATGACAACTTACTCGGCTCATTATTATATTACTATTGCGGCAAAGATCAGGTTCTGCCTGGTTCATGGCAGGATAAATGGTCTGCTGACTTTAGAGCAGAATCCGCTAATGAATTACGCCGAACTCATGAACTGACAAATATTTTTAAGATTCTGGCAGACAATGACATTGAGGCAGCGCCCTTAAAAGGAGCATGTCTGGCATATGATTATTATCCTCATCCGGCTTTGCGCGGTATGGGCGATTTTGATATTCTGATCAAACCTGAAAGTATTAAAAAAGCTTTTAAGTTAATGATTGACAATAACTTCACCTCAGATCATGATCGACACAAACATCACGAACCACAATTAAGTTCCCCCCGGGGGTTTGTCGTGGAATTACATACCCATATCACTCCAAATTCCAAGCGATGTGAATATGAGGATTTATGGCAGAATTGTCAAAAATCCGAATTTAATGGTCAGACCGTTACCAGCTTGTCTCCTGAAATTAATCTCCTGCATACTATAGACCATGCGTTCAGAGATCGTCTCAACGGGGGACTTAAAGCTTTTATTGATGCCGCTTATATTTTAGCCAATGCTGCTATTGATACCCGAAAGCTTGAAAACTGTGCTAAAAAAATCGGCTTTTATGATGAATTTTCTTTGTTTATGAATATTTTCCCGGAGTTTTTCCCTGAAAAATATATCCCAGCTTCCGAACAGGTTTCCAGCGAACTGCTTGAAAGCGCGCGCTATCTGGTGTACAATTTCAAGATAATCCGCAGTCTTGACGGATATCAAATTATGCTGCACCGCGATTACAACAAATTAAGCTTGACCGGAAAATTGTTATTCATAATTCACAAGATGAATGTAACGCCGTCAGCTGTCGCTAAAATGTATGACTGCCGGATTTATTCACCTATGCTGATCTTTTATTATTTTCACAGAGCGTATAAATATTTTATTAAACTTGTTTTATTCAAGAAAAAATCAAAACAGAGCAGTTTGCCTGAACGTATCGGTATTTACCAGAAAAGAATTCATTATCTGGCAATTCAAAATAAAAATTAATCCAAGGTAACTTTTAATTTGAATATTTTAAGATTATTTTTTAACAGTTTGAGCAGCGTCTTAAAGCGTGATTCCTCTGTCGCGGGCTTCAAGCATGTTGACAATCACATAGACACTGATAATGGGAAAGCAAAATTCGGCTTGATTTGGAAACCGATCCGTAAATATTGGAGATTAGGAGTTGGCGCGGCCGCTTTAACATTTTTGGCGGGTCTGATGGCTTATCCGGCGCCGTTAATCTACCGTTACCTGATTGACAAGGTCATTCTGGCCAAGAATATAGAACTCCTGCCGTTTGCGATAATCGCACTGGTGTCAGTAAGGCTGCTGACACAAATATTGAACATCTCGATGACTTATGTTTCTTCTTTATTCAGCCGCAGCGCGGCTCTTTGTCTGCGGGAAGATTTGACTAAGCGGATGCTTTCGCTTCCTCAAAGTTTTTTTGACTGCAATTCCCCCGGATATATAATGACTCGTCTGGACTCTGATCTTGGCGGAGCCGGTTGGCTCCTGTCGTCTTCACCGTTGAAAATCGGGGAGGATTTTATAAAATTGATTGGCGGTCTCAGCCTGCTTTACTATCTGGAATGGCGGGCAGGTTTATGCGTAACCGTTGTCCTGCCGATTTTCATAGTGATGTCTCATTTCTTTTCCCGGCGGCAATATGCCCTGGCTATTCATCAAGGCGAAGAACATGCCAGGAGCGGTGAAAGCGTGGAAGAGTCGATCTCAAATATCAATACAGTAAAAGCGATTGCCGGGGAAAACGCTATCCGTGAGAAGATTATGTCTCATTACCGGAAGCTGTTCAGATTGAATATTGAACAACACGCTTTGCGCAATATTTATCAGCTTATTGTTAACTTTTTCCCTCAAATAGCGCGTTTTTTACTTCTGGTATTCGGCGCGATATGGATTATAAACGGCGAATGGACTTTGGGGTCGCTAATTGCGGCTCAGGCATATATGGGCTTCGTGTTTTCACCAATCCAGTCTCTGGCACAGGCAAATATCCAATACCAGAACGCCCTCGCCTCTCTCAAGCGGCTTTCCCAGTTTTACTCAATTACGCCTGAATACAAACCGGGCGGCAGAGATGTAAACAAGTTGAACGGAACGATTGCTTTCGAAGATGTTTTTTTCGGGTATAACAGCGGGCACGACGTTTTAAAATCAATCTCATTTACCGTTGAGCCGGGTCAAAGAATAGCAGTTTGCGGCGAAAGCGGTACTGGAAAGTCAACTCTGATTTCACTGTTGATGCGTTTTTATATTCCAACTCAAGGGCGTGTCATGTTCGACGGGGAAAACGCCGGCATATATGATTTGAAACAATTACGGCGGCGAATAGCTTATGTATCGCAGGAGCCTGAACTTTTTACCGGCACTGTCGCGGAAAATATCAGGATGAATAATTCAAGTGCCAGTGATGAAGAAATTACTCAAATGCTTCGCGTTGTCGGCTTGGAGCAGTTTATATCGGCACAACGGGATGGAGTCCATTTGATGCTGGATGACAAAGGAACAAATCTATCAATTGGACAAAAAAAACGCCTGGCGCTTGCCCGGTCATTGATTTCAAATCCTGATATTCTGATTTTTGACGAACCGACGGCGGAACTTGATAATGAGACGACACAGGGTTTACTTGATAATCTGAACTCCGCAATCAATGACAGAACAGTTTTTGTCATTACTCATGATCCGGCCATCACAAGCTTTTGCGACAAATCCATGTTCATTGTCAATGGTCAGATTTCCGGATTCGCGCCGCATTCTGAATTAGCTGATACTTCGCCGGAATACCGCAGACTTTTCCAGCTTGGGGAGTAAATAAACAATGAAACGTCCCGCAGAAATTATCTGTAATGGACCAAGCATGAAATCCACATTGATGCCCGGTGATAAGATTGAAACCGGGGAAGCCGCCTTTGATGAATTAAAGCGGGGGGATATAATTATCTATAGCAGTCCCGATAATATACGTTTAAACGTTATTCACCGTATTATCGGGCGTGATTCAAATGGATTTATTACACGCGGCGATAATAATTCCAAAACAGACCCCTACAGGGTCAGACTAGAACACCGCCCGTTGAAAGTTGTCGCGATTGAGCGCGGCGCACGGCGGATGAAGATCGGTAAACACGGCATGCTTGTTCATCGTTTGAGATTACTGCAGAAAAAGTTTGAACTTTTCAGGCGCAAACACCTGTATTCTATTTACGAATTTATTGCCGATTCAAAAATATTTTATCCAATTGGAAACATGTTTAATACTGAAGTCCGCAAATTCAAACGTCCCAAAGGAATTGAACATCAGCTTTTTATCGGTAAACACCGCATCGGAATTCTTCATCCCGGGAAAGAAAAATGGTCTATCCGTTTTCCATGGCGAATATTTATCAAACCGCCTGAACTGGACAAAGAATAAGCAATTATTTCTGTTTGAATAATTGCTGTTGACGGCTTATATTATTCTACACGAGTTTTTAATATCGAAACTAAAGGGGTATTATGATATACTGCAAGCCTGGTTTATATTCTATTTCTGCGGCTAAAGCCAGCGCTCAGTGTATTGGTTGGTGGTTCAAGTGCTCAAGATGATGACCTTTGTGGTCAAGGTCCCGGGGTTTCGGAGACATTACAATGTGCCACCGGGATTGCTGCAGGTTCACTTTGCAAAGTCGGCGATGCTCCGGGGGGAAACTGTACTGCCGGGAACGGTCATGGGACAGCTTGTTATATAGGTACTGACCCCGCGAATACGGCGATTTAAATTTCAATAATATGCAAAAAGATACAGCCGCCTCTGTCTCTAGACAAAGCAAAAGATCACAGCCCGGTTTTAAATCCTTATGTCCCGGAGCAAGGCTGCTCCTGGGGCTACTACTGAAAAAAACGTTCCTTTTTTTAATCCTATTTGCATACATAAATATATTAGATTACATTAAATATAATATATAGGAGTTCTTTATGAAATATTGCAAACCGGAGACACATTTTATTTCCGCGGCTAAAGCCAATGCTGAATGTGTTCCAGGCTCAGGCACTACTGATGACGGCGAATGTTTAACGGGGGACATTGTTCTTGCCGGACCATGCCAGAACGGAGACGTTGCGGGTGGGAACTGCAAGACCGGCGCCTGCGCGGATAACTGTGTTTCAGTTGGAACCGACGTGGGATTTAACTGTTGCGCCGGTACTGGTGCGACGTAACTGGTTAATTTTTCAAACAATACAAAATAATTTTCTTGCATCATGTTTGTAGTTCCGCCTTCAGGCGGCGCTTCACAGCACTTTCAGACCAGTCAATTGACTGGACCAGTATAATCATAAAGGCGTATTTGGCAGTCGGATTTCATCTCTTTGATTGCAAATTGATATTACCATTCGCTGTCCCCTGCCCCCGATGTGCAGTCATTTCCCGGCAGAGTTCCGGAAGTGCAGCCGCACCCGGGGTGAACACCCTGACTGCATGCTGTTCTGGCGGCACTGACACCTGTCAGGCAGCTTGACGGGGACGTGGCCTTATTGCCTGAAACACATGCGGCGTAAGCGGAAAATGATTCATTCATCGGATGCAGTTTTGGTTTCTGGTATTTCATTTAATTATTTCCATTGTTCTTCTGTTAACGCGGATTCTATGCTTTCACATACTTTTCCGCTCAAAGTGGCATACAGGGAAAACGACGGTACTTTCGTTGTTATATTTACGGCTGTTTCAAAAATTTCCGCTTTTAATTCATTTGAGATGTCTTGTTCAAGCTCTCCGAGCGCTTCCATTGAGGATTGATAAAGCGACATCATGGACAAGGGCAGCGAAAGTCGATCCGCTTTGTCATGTTTGGACTGCTCAAGAAAGAAAATTCCCGACAGTTTTGTGCTTTTTTTTATATCCCATGAAGCCGATTTATTTCTGCCATGGATAAATTCGCTCCATGTCGGCAGCGGATGCAGCCGAAATCCATTATTGTCCGGCAGAAGCAATGCTGTATCGTCCGCAAGTTCTTGCCACGGTTCAGGTAAGCGGCGCACAGTTGTAGTTTTACCGGTATCCCCCATTGCCGCCACAATTATCCCGCGCCCGTTCAAATCAGCGGATGAAGCATGAACCGGCAGTCCGCCATTGGACAGGCAATGCAGGTAAAAAGGCCTCATCATCAACCACATCACTACAACCCGGATATCTTTGTCGGACAATATGTTTTCCGGCAAAACCATAAACCATTCGCTGAAATTACCACGATGAAACAAGCGTACAGCTTTACGCGAATAAAACATCTGCCGGCTTGAATATTCACTTTTCGGGAGTGAATCATAATATGAGCGCGGCATTACAGTTAGCTGTACTCTGTCTTCTGAACATTGCGCCAGCCGCATTATATTTTGCAGGCTGTCAAGCAGTTCCGCGCATTTGCCGACAGCTTTTATTCTCCAGGTAAACGGCTCCGGCAAATCAAGTTCACAACATAACATTTATAATATTCTCCGCAATAGTTTTGTTCTAAAATTATCACTTTAGTTAATCCTTTTCAACTTTTTTTTAAAAAAAACTTGCATAAATTAATTTGATGTATTATCTTAAATGTATTATCTTAAATGTATATATCTTTGTGGAGGGATGAATGTTATGAAGTATTGTAAGCCCGGGGCTCATTCTATTTTTGCGACTAAGGCAAACGCTATCTGTGTGTCTGGTTCAATTGCCGCCGCAGACTCCAATTGTATTGATGGTACCGATGTTGGCACTAATAACTGTAAAGTTGGTAGCGCTGCAGATTCGACTTGCCAGGATGGTGCTGGCGCTGCTCCTGGCGGCAGTATCACTGATTGTGACATAGGTAACGGCGTCACCTTAATCTGTTATACTGGTGGCAATCTTTGACAGAGACTCCAGTTGCAAATTTTAGCTTTTAAATAGTATTCCTGCGATTAATATTCTGCTTTTCGACCACAGTTATATTTTCTGTTTTTTTATATATTATTTGCAAAATAGTAATATTGGGTTAATATTATAATAAGTAATATTTTAATTATTTGGAGATAATTGTTATGAAATATGATCAACCGGGATTCCATTTTATTTCTGCGACTAAGACATCTTTGCACTGTACCACTGTACCGATGGTTCAATACCCGGCGAAACCCATGAATGTACAGTTGGTGTTGATTTCGCCGTAGCAAATTGTACTAACTTTGGTGTCGGAGCGCATGCCGCCTGTAATTCCGGCACTGGCGCATCCCCTTCTTGTGTAGCAACAGGAAACGGTGTAAATGACGAGTGTTTTACCGGCGGCACTCCTAATGAGGCGTAGTAGAGATTTCAGCCGCAAGTTTAGAGAAAAATTCACAAATATGAAGAGCATATAAATGGAGGAGAATATGTGTAATAATCCATTGCAGAATCCGGATATTGTATTTAGGGAAGAGTTTGATGACTGGGGTGTATTATTTGACCCTGAAACCGGCAATGCGGTAGCATTGGATCCGGTTGCGGTATTTTACTGGAAGCATCTAGACGGCTTGAACAACAAAGCAAGCTTGATTGAAATATTGAAACAGGAATGTGAAGATGTTCCTGAAAACGCGCCGGAACATCTTGACAAGTTCGTAAAAGAACTTGAAAATGCTGGATTCATATCGATCTAAAGGATAAAAAAATGGCTCAAAGACCTTATTATGCCCCCCGTTCTTTAGATATTGACATCACAACTCACTGCAATTTGCGCTGTTCATACTGCTCACATTTTTCAAGTGACGGTGATGTGGATAAAGATTTACCTTTGGAAGAATGGAATCGTTTTTTTAAAGAATGCAACTCAATCGGTATAATGAATATCTGTCTGTGCGGCGGAGAGCCTTTTTACCGTAAAGACATCCGGCAAATCATAGAATCATTAGTCGAAAACAAGATGCGTTTTTCAGCGTTGTCAAATGGTACGTTAATAGATGATGATTTAGCAGAATTCATAAAAAAAACTGCGCGCTGTAGCAGCATACAAGTTTCCATTGACGGATCCGATGCTGAATCACATGATAAGTTTCGCGGTAAAGGCTCTTTTGAAAAAGCATTGAATGGCCTGGAAAATTTGCTCTGCCACAAGGTTCCGGCAACTTCTCGAGTAACCTTGAGCAAATATAATTATCGGCACCTGCCGGAAACCGCAAAACTATTGCTTGAAAACTTAAAGCTCTCAAATTTTTCAACTAATAGTGTATCTTATTTTGGGCTTTGTTATGGACGCGCCGCTGGTGCTTTTGCTTACCGTACCCTTATTATATCCCGTAGCCGAGCCGTTGGGTATTGACCCTATATGGTTCGGCGTGCTGCTGGTACTCATGGCGAATCTGGGG
>DAOWBJ010000173.1 GCA_030634125.1 Victivallales bacterium | reverse complement strand
TTTTACTGCTTCAAACCACAGGTTTTACCTGTGGCTATTTAAATTTAATCCCTCGGGGATTACTAAAAAAAACTTGCGCAATTGACAAGATTTTTCTTTTATCCTGTTTATCCTGTCAAAATAACAAATTCCTATACAATTGAATTATATTTGAGCCAGCGAGTTTCCCACTGGCGAATGCCCATTGTAAATTATACCCTCCACAGGGTCCTTGCAAGTCGAGAACTTCTCCGGCGAAAAATAAACCTTTCAATAAACGACTTTCCAGGGTGTCGGGGTTGACTTTTTTTAAGGCAACTCCACCGTGAGTGAGCATTGCCTTATCCCAGCCATCTGTGCTTTTTATTGTAAGCGGCAAAGCATTCAATAATAAACATAATTCGTTACGGGCTTCGGCTTTTAACTCCGCCATTTTCATGTCGTTCGGGATATTAGCTATTTCGCAAAATTCATTGGCGAGAGCTTTGGGTAAATCCTGAGATAAAATACGGGATATTTGTTTTTTGCCGGAGTTGAGTTGACGTTCTTTGAATAAGTTTTGCCATTCCCCGATGCTTATCTCAGGGAAGAGATTGATTTTCAAGGGCACTTCATGCGTTTTTGTCAGTAAACGCGACACGTCCCCGGCGAGGTCGATTATCGCGGGACCGGAAACCCCGTGATGTGTGAATAATAATTCGCCTTTGCAGATGTTTTTGCGGTATTTAGGCAAGTCTATCGTTGCGGTAACTTTTTCAAAACTGATTCCGGTACAGCGTCCCGGCCATTGTTCCATACTGCGCAAGCCGACCAATGCGGGCAGAGGGGTGTTTATCTTGTGTCCGGCTTGTTCAGCCAGCAAATAAGCACCGCCGTCTCCACCGAGCTTTGGATATCCTTTGCCGCCGCCGGCAATTATTACATAATCTCCAGCGACTTTGCCATTGACGGTTTGGATACCTTCAAGCTGATTGTTTTCAATAATGAGTTTTTCCACTTTGCGGGAAGTCTTTATTTCAACATTCAAGTTTTTGCAAAGATTTAGTAAGGCGGTCAAAATATCTTTTGCTCTGCCGGATTTTGGAAAAACATGAAAGCCATCTGTAACTTCAGTTTCCACGCCGTTCACGGCAAAAAATTCACGTAGTTTTTCCGGGGGCAGGAGATTCAAGGCTTGCATGGCAAAACGTCCCTGTCTGCCGAATGCCGCGGTTAAGTGTGGAACATCCAGCGTATTGGTCAAATTACAGCGTCCGCCGCCGGATGCTAAAAGTTTCAACCCGACCTGATTTTGCTGTTCAAAAACAATTACCCGGCAGCCGTTTTGAGCCGCGTTAATCGCTGCTGTTAATCCAGCGGGTCCGGCTCCAATGATGAGTACTGTTTTGGCGCTTTGCGACATTTAACTACTTCTTTTCCTTTTTGGGACCATAAGGGTAGGGCAAAAAATCGAGTTTTTCTTCGCCTAAAACTTTTGCCAGGCTGTGCCCTATAGTATGGACATAGCGGAAACTGTTTGAGCCTACGGCAAAAGTGAAGAGCATGGTTGAGGCGAGTTCTAAAATTTGTTTTTTACTCCAGAATTCACATTTTTGAGAATCGACATCTGAAACGAGTTGCCACGAATTAGCAGGCGACAAAGCTTTTCCCGTTTTATCGATGAGCAGAAATTGATTCATTACCCGGATTATTTCCAGTTCAAGTCCCCATTTTTCAGCAAGTTGTGACGCCAAAGCGCAGAGAATAAAATCAGCACCGACTAAGTCGTCAAGTACCGGGCCTAAACAAAAACTATCTGCCTGTAATTCGTCTGTTGACGCTGTTTCAAAGCCGCATTTGCGCATGAAATACGCTATTTCGCTAATGTTTTTCGGCGCAAAACGCTCACTGGCTTTGAAAAAGCGCTCCCAAAGTTCAAGCAAAAAATGTTCTGAATCGTTATCGTACCATTGTAAATGCACCGCGATCAAACCATCAATCAGATTTAAGTCATTGGAGGATAAAAGTTTTGCGAAGCTCTCCCGCCGTTGCCGCATAATCATAATCGCCTGCAGTTGATGGATGCGCTTGCGCAGCTTCGGGTTTGAGCTTTCCTGATGCCTGGCTAAATATTCATTGATCTCAGCTTCATGCTTAAGTAATTCAGCCATTGCTTCCTGCACAACTTCGATATTGCTGTCATCTAAAAGACTGAACAGGCTGTTAAGTTTATTTTGCATCATTTCCCTTTGGTTTTTCGGGGAATTTTCCACGGAGAGCGTCAGAAGCTATTTTTTTTACGTCTTCGGGGAAATCTGCTTTTACTATCCACTGCAAAAAGCCTGGATTGTCTATGCATACATCACGCAAAGAAGTTCCTGAGTTTTTGCCGAAATTGACAATTACACAATCGCCCTGCCACTTGAAACGATTACTTTTGTCAATTGCGTCGGGGTCGCTCATGTCGCAGAATTCATCAAGTCCGGCGACGTCGCGCGGCAAATCAGGATACATTTTTAATTGTCCTTCCAGGACTTCAAGCGTTGCCAGAGTGTCAGCTTCGGCACTATGCGCGTTTTCAATTGTTTTGCCGCAGAAAAAATCATAGGCGCTTGCGAGGTTGCGCGGAAATTTTTTGCAGAAAATATTAAAAGCGTCTACTACATGACAGTTTTTTGTTGAAAAAACTAAATTACAGCGGTTAAATTCAGCAATAAGCAGCGGAATATCGAATTTTATAACATTGTATCCGGCTAAATCACAGTCAGCGAAATATTTAAATAAATTATTGGCGATAAGATCAAAAGTGGGTTCGTTTTCGACATCTTTGTCATAAATTCCGTGAATTTTGCTTGCTCCCGCGGGGATTGGCATTTGCGGATTTACGCGCCGGGTGGTTATCTGTTTTTTGCCGTCGGGAAATATTTTCACGACAGAAATTTCGACAATCCGGTCATTTGTTACTGACACGCCCGTTGTTTCCAAATCAAAAAATATTAATGGTCTGTTCAATTTTAAATCAGTCATGATTAAATCCTTAAGTGTTAGTTCAAATAGTGCAATTTTACCGTTCTGATATATTTGCTGTTATTTAGCTCCATTATAAAAAACATAGCTTGTTTTTTCGCTTATACCAATTAGCTTTTCTAATAAATATCAATTAAGATATTGAAAAAAATTGCTTTTTATTTGTATTATTCATATAATCGACTAATATAATAGACGTTAGATACTTAACTTGAAGAACTAGATTATTGAGCAAATAATATATGCTCTTAACATTCTAGTTTATTATTTTAAAATAGCAAAATTTAATTTGGGGCTGTTAATGGCTAAAATTTTTCTTACAGGAATAACCGGTTTAGTTGGTAGTTCTTTTGTTACAGGCTTATTAAAGGAACGGGACGATATTGAGATCGTTGCTTTAACCAGGGCGAGTGCGGTTAAAACTGCCGCTGAACGTGTAGATGAGGTTATTCGTGAGCAATGTGAACTCGATGGATACCAGGAACTTGCTGATAAATTTATGGATTCAATCAGCGTGATTGCAGGTGATATCGCGGAAATTGATCCAAAAGCTATCGCGGAAATGCCGGAAGTTTCCGGTGTTGATACAGTTTTCCATTGTGCGGCAGACGTCAATTTAGGCAAAGACCCTGGTGGTAAGACATTCAGAATCAACTACCACGGTACAGAAAATATCGTAGAATTGTCAAAACTTCTGAAAATCAAAGAATTACATTATGTCTGCACCGCTTATATCGCAGGGAAGCTGCATGGTCGTGCGATGGAAGATAATCCGATTGATTCAGGTTTTTTCAATCCTTATGAAGAAAGTAAATATAAAGCGGAAATGCTTGTTCGCAATGCGGGTATTCCGTTTTCAATCTATCGTCCTTCAATCATTATTGGACGGCGTAAAGATGGTAAAATCCGTAGAGCTTTAGCTTTTTACCGCATCCTTGAATTCATGGCTAAACTTAAAAAACATACTTGTTCAAAAACGAATCAGGATCCAACTGGCTATGTAGACTTGAACTTACATTTTAGTGCCGCGAATTCACCATATCTTTATTTTGTGCCGATTGACTATATACAGGAAGCTATTGTTGAATTATTTCAATCTCCCGTTTGCGGTAAAGCATTTCATATTACCGGAGACAGTCCGATTAGTACACAGCAGATTCTTGACGCAATGAATGAAGTATTAAAGATTAATAATGTTACTCTGGGCGCTGAAAATCATGATCCTACCAAGGATGAAAAGTTGTTGACGCGTTTCCTGGGAGATTTGATGCCATATTTTTCTTCGAATATTATTTTTGATCAAAGCAATGTTCGTGAAGTTGCCGGCGATAAGATCCTTGACTGGGCTATTGGGAAAAAAGGTCTGTTGGCTATGACAAAAACCTATTACCGGGATTTTTTCCCGAATGTGGAATGGCTGCAGCAAATAACAGCTGACTAGCATATTGCAAAATGATAATTGATTTTCACACGCACTATTATCCCGACAAAATAGTTGGTCGTGCCGTTCAGCATGCAAAAACAACCCTGAATTTTGCACCCGCAACCGATTGTACCCGCGGCGGCTTGGTGGAATCAATGCGAAAAGCCGGAATTGATTATTCCCTTGCTCTGCCTCTGGCAAACACTCCCGACAATGTTCGCGGCGTTAACAGCTGGGCACAGATAAATAATCAAGCTCCGGTTTTTTTATTGGGCTCTATCCTGGGGTGTCAAATCTGAGCCTTTTTCAGAAAAAAACTTCACCTATTTTTGTGTAAAATAAGCATGAATTAATTAATTTTGAGTTGAAATTATAACA
>DAOWBJ010000157.1 GCA_030634125.1 Victivallales bacterium | reverse complement strand
CCGAATACTGAAATGTATGGCGAGCGTTTTGACATTCCGCAAGATGGCAAAGTTATTTTCCTCTCATGGTTTGAAGGCGGCGAAGTTTTCCGCAGCGGCGTAACTTTTGAGCGCGGACACGGCAAGATCTTTTATTTCCGTCCCGGACATGAAACTTATCCGATCTATTATGATAAGAATGTTTTGAAAGTAATCAGCAATGCGGTTCGCTGGGCGAAATCATTGATTTTCGCGGAACATCTCGCTCCTAACTGCGAGCCTCTGGAAGAAATCTCACCTAAAGAAATTGATTTCGGCACTGCCGGTATCGTTCAGGAAGTTGAACTATAATGACTAAGAAAATAAAAATTGGTGTAATTGGTCTTGGCATGGGGCGTGGGCATATTGGCGGTTATCGTGAGCATAAAAATGCTGACGTTGTCGCGATTGCGGACCTTAATCAGGAGTTGCTTAATACAGTTGGCGATGAGTTGAAAATAACAAAACGCTATACTGATCCTCTGGAGATGCTGAAAAAAGAGAATTTGGATGTCGTGAGTATCGCAGTTCCAAATAAATTCCATAAACCTTTGGCGATTGCCGCTCTCGAAGCCGGTACGCACGTTCTTTGCGAAAAACCTATGGCAATGAATGCCGCTGAAGCCGAAGAAATGCTGGCAGTAGCGAAAAAAACAGGCAAGCGTCTGGGAATCAACTTCTCATTCCGTTTTCGTCCTCAATCTTTCGCGATGAAGCGTTTGGTTGAAGCAGGTGAGATCGGCGATATATATTTTGCCCGCACAGTCTGGCAACGCCGCCGCGGCATGCCGAAATTCGGTGGCTGGTTCGGACAAAAAGCTCTTGCCGGCGGCGGACCGCTGATTGATTTGGGCGTGCATCGTCTGGATCTGGCATTGTGGCTGATGGATTATCCCGAGCCTGAATGGGTGATGGGAAGCACTTATAATCATATAGCCTCTGAGCTGGCGGCTAAAGAAGGCAAAAAATTTGACGTCGAGGATTTTGCCTGCGGCATGATTAAATTCAAAAATGGAGCTGCACTTGAACTCGAAGCATCCTGGGCCGGCAATATAAGAGAAAACGAGCAAATGTCCACTACCTTGCTGGGAAAAGATGGTGGTTTGCATCAATATAATCTTAAAGGCGGTTATGAGTTTCATGTGGAATGCTATCAGGAAAAGGCCGGATGTCATTATGATTTGCATCTGCATCCGCCGGTAGCCGAATGCAAAAACCCCTATTACTCTTTCGTCGACGCTATCGTCAAGGACGAACCATTCCTGGTCGCGACGGAACAAGGTGTAACAGTAATGAAGCTGCTGGACGCGCTTTATGAATCAGCAGCGACTGGAGAACCAGTTAAGGTTTCATAGTCTAATATCAAGTTTAATTACCCCAATTGGGTTATATTTAAATAGCCGCGGGTAAAACCCGTGGGATATTCGCATTCCCAAAACATCAACCCAGCCGGGGTTGAATAAGCTGCTTGTTACGTTCAGTTGTTCAACCCCGTTCGGGGTTGGTGCATTTTACTGCTTCAAACCACAGGTTTTACCTGTGGCTATTTTGAATTAATGGATTGATTACGCCATGTAGTGGCTTGACATTGTCTGTTTGGAATATTACCTTATATATCTAAGGCATTTTCATTAAAAATCTGCTTTTTAAAATGAGGTGAAATTATGGACAAAGAACTTGTAAAAAGTCTTAACTCGCAGATGAATTTCGAATTGTATTCTTCTTACATCTATCTTTCAATGGCGTCATATTTGAAATCTCTGGATTTGAATGGATTTGCTAACTGGATGGATATTCAGGTACAGGAAGAAATTAGCCATACTATGAAATTTTATAATTTCCTGCACGATCGTGATGTGGAAGTTGAATTTGAGGCGATTGCTAAACCTCAGAATAAATGGGATTCCCCGCTTGCCGTTTTTGAACATGCCCTTAAGCACGAAAAAATCGTAACAAAACGCATTAATGATCTGGTCGATCAATCCACCAGACTCAGCGATCACGCGACATTGAATTTTCTGCAGTGGTTTGTTGGTGAACAGGTCGAGGAAGAAGCAAACGTAATGAGTGTAATTCAACAAATAAAATTAGTTGGCGACTCTCTTTTCTTATTGGATCGTGAACTGGGACAAAGAGTTTTTACTCCCCCGGTCGAGAAAAAATAATTAACAAAAAGGAACAACGAAATGGCTAGTATCAAGGGAACTGAAACAGAAAAAAATCTTCTGAAATCTTTTGCCGGTGAATCTCAGGCGAGAAACCGCTACACATATTTTTCGTCAATCGCGAAAAAAGAAGGATACGTTCAAATTTCCGCGATTTTTGAAGCTACCGCTACCCAGGAAAAAGAACACGCAAAGCGTATGTTTAAATTCCTTGAAGGCGGATGTACGGAAATCACCGCAACTTATCCGGCGGGCATACTCGGGACTAGCGCTGAAAACTTGAAGGCGGCGGCTGGCGGAGAAAACGAAGAATGGACCTCACTTTATCCAGGCTTCGCTGATGTCGCGGAAAAAGAAGGTTTTCCGGCAGTAGCGGCGGCTTACAGATCAATTTCAGCAGCAGAAAAACATCACGAAGCGCGTTATCTCACTTTGCTCGCAAAGCTCGAAGACGGAACAATATTCGAAAAAGAAGAGGAAACCCAGTGGATATGCCGTAACTGCGGATATGTACACAAAGGCAGTAAAGCAGTAAAAACATGTCCGGCTTGTCTGCATCCTCAAGCATATTTTGAAGAATTAAACAATATTTTACAATAAACCCATAATCTAAAACCAGGAGGAGTATTATGATTAAGCAAATGGAAGTTTATAAGTGCGGCAAAGAGATGATTATTGAAGTCATTAAGGGCGCATGCTGCTGCTGTGGTGATTCATGTCATGATTTATCCTGCTGCGGTGAGCCGATGAAACTTCAAAAGGCCAATACTGCAGACGCGGCTAAAGAAAAACATGTTCCGGTGCTTGAAGCTCAAGAATGCGGCGTTCTTATCAAGGTTGGATCAGTACCTCATCCGATGACTGAAGAACACTCAATCATGTGGGTTGAAGTAATTAACGGCGATTATGTCAATCGTAAATATTTGCACCCGGGCGAAGCGCCGGAAGCAGCCTTTTTTGTTGAAAACCAAACCGGATTAATAGTCAGAGCCTATTGTAATCTGCATGGACTCTGGGAAAGCAAAATATAAACAGGGAGAAGTAAATGTGTACTTTGGTAACTAAAGAAGCCCCGGATTTTACCGCTCAGGCAGTAATGCCGGATAATACTATCAAAGAGGATTTTTCACTGTCGGCATTACGCGGCAAACATGTTGTTTTATTCTTTTACCCATTGGATTTTACATTTGTCTGCCCTACTGAAATTATCGCTTTCAACCGGAAGCTTGATGAATTCAAAAAACGTGGCGTTGAAGTCGTGGGAGTCTCAGTTGATTCGCAGTTCAGCCATTTCGCATGGAAAAACACTAAACCGGAAAATGGCGGAATCGGTGATATACAATTCCCGCTGGTAGCTGACTTGTCAAAAAATATAGCCAGGAATTACGGCGTGTTATTTGGCGAGGAAGTTGCTTTGCGAGGACTGTTCCTGATTGATAAAGATGGAATTGTCAGACATTGTGTCATCAATGACCTGCCTTTGGGCAGGAGCGTTGACGAAGCTCTGCGCATGGTTGACGCACTGCAATTCTTTGAAGAAAACGGCGAAGTCTGCCCGGCTGACTGGCACAAAGGCGAAGATGGAATGGCTCCAAGCGCTGACGGTGTCGCAAATTACCTGGCTAAACATTAAAACAGAGAGGAAAAAACAATGAAAAAGTATGTATGTGATGTATGTGGTTACGTTTATGATCCCGCAATCGGCGATCCTGACAACGGGATTGAGCCGGGAACCGCGTTTGAAGCTCTCCCTGACGACTGGGTCTGCCCTGAATGCGGCGTCGGCAAAGAGGATTTTTCTCCCGCAGATTAAAAATTAATTTTGAAGGGGAAATTATCATGAAAGTCGGAATAACAGGAGCCGGTCCTGCCGGAGTCGCGGCAGCTCAGATCATAGCTCAGGAAGGTGTGGAAGTTAGCTTGTTTTCGGCAGAAAAAGTACTTCCTTATTATAGACCGCGTTTGCCTGAATTCGCGTTTGGGCATGAAAAACTTGATAATATCTTCATGAACAAGCTTGAGTGGTATGCCGATAATGGCATTGATCTCAGGATGGACACTAAAGTAAAAGCTTTTAATCGTGATTTTGAGCTTACTTTGGAAGACGGCAGCAAGGAAAAATTTGACGCTTTAGTTGTCGCTACCGGCGGCGGTCCTGTAATTCCTTCATTTTGTAAAAAAAGCAAATCAAAAGATATTTTTCCCTTGTGGAATTATTCTGATGCGGTTAATATAAGAGAACGGATAAAATCAAGTAAGAAAATAGCTATTATCGGCGGTGGAATTATTGGAATTGAGTCAGCCTTGAGGGCTGAAGATAAGGGCTTGCGTATTACGATGATAGAGAAAATGAAACACTTGATGTCGCGTAATTTCAGCAAAAAAGCTTCTGGGGTGATTGAAAAACAACTGCGTGACCGTAATATAGATTTACTCCTTGATGGCAGTGTTACCGCTATTGAAGAAACTCATGAATACAAGATATTGGTTGCCATGAAAGAGGGAAAAGGCTTGCTGTGTGATCTTGTTATTCTGTCTATCGGTGCTGACTTTGATACCTCAATGGCCGCTGGCGCGGGTCTTCAAACAGATTGTCGGATTCAGGTGGATAAATACCTGCGAACGTCGACTCCCGGCATATTCGCGGCTGGAGATATAGCGCAGTTTAAGCGACTTACACCCTGTTCCGCCAAAGAAGCTTTACGGCAGGGGAAAGTAGCCGGGCGTAATGTTCTGGCATTTTTAAACGACCGGCAGATGGAAGTCTATGAAGTTAAGCCGGTGCCTGTACGCTTTAAATATAAGGACTTTGAAATTTATTCTATAGGTCAAGTTCCCGATGATGATGAATGCAAAGAAAAAATTCTTGATTTTTATGACATGAAAGTTTATCGCGGTTGTATTTATGAAGATAGCGCCTT
>DAOWBJ010000039.1 GCA_030634125.1 Victivallales bacterium | reverse complement strand
CTCACCCTGTTTACAGCGTGGAACAAATGGAAGCTTGTGCTGCCGCCTTTAACAAAGTTGCTGAAGCTTACATGAAATAATCTTTCTGTAAGAAAACAACTTGACTTAACGGCGTTTCCGGGCTAAACTCGGAAATGCCGTTTTTTATACAAATAATCTAAAGACAGGTAAATATGAAAAAAATTAAATACGCTATAATTGGTTTTGGCGGAATCGCGGAAAAGCGTATCACTAAAGAAGGATTCGCTTGCGACACAGCACGTTTCGGAGCTCTCGAAAAGGCAGAACTTATCGGTGCTGCGGATGTAAACCCCGCACGTCAGGAGGCCGCGGAAGCTTTAGGGCTGAAATGGTACGTTTCAACCGACGCCATCCTCGCCGATCCCGAAATCGACGCGGTATTCGTCGCGACCAACAACTTGACTCATGCGGAAATCGCTGAAAAAGCAATGCGCGCTGGCAAGCATGTGATAATTGAAAAACCAATATCAACAACTATCGAAGATGCTAAAAAATTAGTCGCAACCGCAAAAGAAACCGGTCTTAGTTTAGCTGTTGACCACATGATGGTCTACAATTCATACAATGAATTAGCCAAAGAAACAGTTGCTTCCGGGAAACTCGGTACTGTTAACGACTCTTGTTTCCACATGGAATTTTCTTACGGCTCAGTCCCGGAAGAAGCCGCAACCTGGCGTTGTTCAAGCGTCGCTGAGATGGGCGGTCCAATCGGTGACGTCGCCAGCCATTGTATGTATATGGCAGAATTCATGTTCAACAGCGAAATTGTTTCACTTGCCTGTGTTTATCTGCCGAAAATGATGGACATCAAAGCCGAAGACGGTGCTTATTTAAAATATACTATGGCTGACGGCATGAGCGGTTCGGCAAAAGTCGCGTTTAGTGAAGCCCGCGGCGGTTTAGGCGGTACTTTGGGTAATTTAGGTTACGAGATTTACGGTTCGGACGCGGTATTGCGCGGATATGGAACCCTTTTTCAGCTTTCCGGCTATGATGACGAACCCTTTAAAATTCGTCTGGAACTTGATAAATTTGATTCACAAGACTCTCTCGAGCCTGCTGAAATCAAAAACATTTATCAACAGGTAATTACTCATCATGCCGAATCCATTCTGGAAGGCACTCCATTACTTGCCGGCGACGGAGTTCATAACCTTGAACTTTGTGAAGCCGCTCATCAATCAGCACAAAGTAACGGTGCTGTCATTGAGGTAGAGTAAACTGGTACAACTTGGAATCAGCAGACAGATAATAACTCCTGAACGCGGCGTATCTCTAGCGGGATATTTTAATGAACGCCCGAATACCGGAGCTTTGGACGATATTCACGTCAAAGTTGTATTGTTTAAGAAAGACTCAGTTGTTACCGGCCTGGTCTCATTCGAGTTGGTTTACGCAAATTTAAAATTAGTTGATAATGTCAAAAGCAAACTGAAAGCTAAAGAATATGATTTCGCGGATAATTTAATTATTGCCGCGACCCATACTCATACCGGCCCCGATCTCCGCTCCGAAAAAGGCGGCTTGAATGATGAACAGTTCGCCAGTCTTGAAGACAAAGCTGTTTGCGCCATCGAAGAAGCTTACGCTAACTTGCAGGACGCGACCATCGAATCAGCTAAGGTCAACAACAATCCCTGCGCCTTCAACCGTCGCTACTGGATGAAAGACGGAACTGTTTCGACCAACCCCGGCAAACTTAATCCCGACATTGACCGTCCCGAAGGCCCGGTTGATGATGAAATCTCTGTTCTGGCTATCAGGCAGGACGGCAAACTCGCGGGACTGATAAGCAATATCTGTAATCATAACGATACTGTCGGCGGCAATCTGGTTTCCGCTGAATGGCCCGGACGTCTGGAAAAAACTGTTCAACAGGAACTTGGACGCGATGTCCCGGTATTGACTTTGATCGGCTGTTCCGGTAATATCAATCACTTTGATGTTACTAACGACAATGATCAAACCTGCTATGCTGAAGCTTGCCGTATCGGTAAAGTTTATGGCGAAATCGTTGTTGGTTTATTAGATGTCCTGGAACCTGTTGAGGTAAACAAAATTCAGGTTGATTCAAGCGACTTTGTTATTCCTTATATGACCATCAGCGATGAACGCGCGGCAGAGGCAAAAGCTGCAATAGAACGCATTGGCGATGTGTCGGCGGATGAAGACTTGACCAGTGAAGGCATTGCGGCCGGAAGCGGTGCCGTCGCTAAAATGTTCGCGGAACAACTTCTTGATTTCAAAGAAAAGTGTTCCGGCAAATCCCGAACATTCAAACTGGTTAATATTAAAATGGGCAAGGATTTGATGTTCCTTTCCGCTCCCGGTGAACCTTTCACTGAGGCGGGATTGCACGTCAAAGAAAATTCCTCGTTTAAATATAATTTCATATCATCTTACGGAAACGGCAGTTGCGGTTACATGTGCATGCCCGAATGCTATGCCCGCGGCGGTTACGAAATCCTGCCGGTTGTCCACGGCGGTCCCAAAGAAGATACTTTGACGCGTCTGATGACCGCATGGGACGAACTTGTAAGCAAGTAAAATTATCCCACCAAATAATCACAAGGACAGAAAAATAAAATTTTCTGCCCTTGTTTCGTTTTGCACCAATCTTACACAAACAATCTGTCGGAGACATCACTTGGGGTAACGATGCCTATGGCTTTTCCTGTTTCATCCCGCACAGCCAGCATGCGGCAGTTATTTTTTTGCGCGGTACTGATAACTTCCGATAAAGGCTGCCTGGAATCCAGGAAAAACAAGTTCTGCATGCAGGCTGTAACGGTTAACTTATCCCATGTACTTTCGTTTGTCGAAAATATAGCGTCGTAAATGCTGAATATTCCAATCCATTCACCCAGCTTTGATTTGACCGGCAGGAGCGAAACCTTGTGTTTGCGGCACAAAATCGCTGCTTCCCTGATCGTTGTCGTCGCGGAAATGTGAATAACTTTTTCAAAGGGAGTTAATATATCTTTAACCTGGAGTTGATGAAATGTCAGGGAACGGTCGAGAATGTCAGCCGCTTCCGAATCAATAACGCCGGCATTTTCACTGTCCCTGATCAAATAACGGAAATCATCACGCATCAGCCAACTGGTTTGAGAACCACGTTTGCCTTTATCTAATAATTTAACGCTCGCGCTTGTAAATAAAGCTATCAATTTCGAAATCGGATAAAGAATAATCAACATGCACAGTAATAAAGGCGCAAAAAATACACAACGTTCTGCCGGAGCTTGCCGAAACCAGTTTTTAGGAATTATTTCAGGAAAGAATAGAAGAACAGGTAGTGTCAATATAACCATCCATGCGCAGATGTTTTCCGGCATTCCAGCTTCACTAGCCACTTGCTTAGCCAAAACAGACGCGCAAACAGTACAAATATTATTTCCAACTAAAGTTGTCGCTAACATTAGAGTGGGACGCTCTAAAATATATTGAACTATCGCAGCGCGTTTACTGCCATTTTTCACTAAGGCTGCGATGCGTGATTTTTGACAGGAAATAAGACCGATTTCACTACCGCAAAAAAATGCCATCAGCAAAACCGTTACAAGGAGCGCGACAACAGAAAAAATCATTTGTCTTCTCCTTCCTTCAGCGGATTAGCGAGCCTTTCAACTTTAATCTCTGTTACGCGGCAATGAGTTAGTTTTTGCGCGAACAGCTTAATGCCGTCTATTTCAATATAATCGCCGACAAGTGGTAAACGTCCAAGGATTTCGCCAAAAAGTCCATTCAAACCATTTGATTCGTATTTTTCCGGGATGTGTATATTAAAAGCTTCCTCAAGCTCAAATAATGGAATCATTCCTTTAATTATCCAGGCATTATTGTCTGCCTGTTCAAGAGTATACTCGGCTTTGTTGTATATGGTCTCAACTTCGCCGACAAGTTGAATGTAAACATCTTTAATGCTGATCATCCCGATTGAACGACCATATTCATCAACGACTAAGGCGGCAGGAACTTTCTCTTTGTTGAGTGTTTTTAAAACCTGTGTCAGGCTGATATTAGCGGGAATCAAAATTGCGGGAAAAGTGCTGTGTTTTTGCCATTCGCGCCGTTCTTCAGAAGATATAATAAAAAAGTCTTTTGCAGAAAGCAGAAGCTCGGTATCATCAATATCTTTGCTGATAATCGGGTAAAATTCCTGTTTCTTTTCTTTGATACGTTCCGCTATCGCGCCGGGAGAGGTATTTGCCCGTATTGGAGCGAGGTTTACCCGGGCAGTCATAATTTCCTCGGCAATGATCCGGCGCAATTCAAATACTGATTCGAGCAGTTCCCGTTCCGGCTGACTGAAAGCTCCTGCCGCGGCAGACATCTCAATATACAAAGAATATTCCTCTGAATTCAGGGCTTTGGGTTTTTGCTGTCCAATCCAGTTAAAAATCAACACAGAAACTTTATTCATCGCCCAAATTAAAGGGAATAAAAGTTTGCGCAAAAACAGAAGCGGCAAAGCGACGCTGTCCGCGATACGATGGCTATACATTAAGGCGATAGTTTTTGGCGCGACTTCGCCAAAAAGCAGTAACACCATTACGGCAAAAACAATAGTAATAATCTGTTCATATACCGGATCGAGCTGTAAATGCCGGTGAAAAAGGCTGTCGCCGGTCAAGGTAACAGCGATATTGGCCAGCATATTGCAGAAAATCAAAACAATCAGCGTATAGCTGTAGTTGCTCATCAGTTTATATACGGCTTTGTGACGGCGGTTCAACGACTCTTTGTAACTGAGCAAACGAGCGCGGCTAAGCGAAAACAGCGCAGTTTCAGAACCGGAAAACCAGGCCGACAGACCAAGGAAAGTCAACAGTAAAATTAATAGAACAAAGATATTGTTGAATATATCCATACACTAAAAAGCTCCTGTGAGTTTTAGTGCAGGCGGGCGGGCGGAAGAATTTTTAAATCGGTACCGGCCCGTCGAATCGGGGTCATCTTTGTCGTTTCCTGGAATATTATCTTTCATTTAAGTGTAAACTGTACTCCAAATTTGTTAATAATATAATTATAATATAAACGCCCAAAATAAAATTGCAAAGAAATATTCAGCCGGCAGCACAAAGATGATAAAAAATTACCACTAAAACACTTGTGTACCATGCAGTTAAGACTGGAAGTTTTAAAAAATCTCTCACCTTATTTTCTCCTGCTTGCAAACGAGTTGAAAAATATTTCCAAAAAAAACTTGAAATCTATAGAAATAATTGGTATTGTGAGTGTTTACGGAAGTACGCTGAATGAATACATGAAAATACTGAATTTCTCATCAGGGAAACATAAATTTTGTCAAGAGACAGTGATTACATTTTAGAGCTCCTTAAAGAGTACGGCATGGTTACCGACGAACAAGTGAGCAAAGGCTTCGAAGAAGTAGCCGAAAGCAAGGGGCGCTTAGACATTATTGACGCCCTTAAGGTTCTCGGTTTCGTCGAGGAAGAGCAATTGCTCTCAATGCTTGCCAGTCAATACGGAATGGAAGTCGTGGATTTATCAAGCTACGTTTTCCAGGATGAAGTTATTAATGCCTTAAGTCCGGATGTAGTCCTCCAGTATCAAGTCGTTCCGGTTATGAAACATGACAATGTAATTACCGTGGCAATCAGTGATCCGAGTGATGTTGAAACTATTGACTCATTACGCTATTTGCTTGGTTGTGATATCGACGCGGTTGCCGCTCCCGCAGAACAGATTCAGGCTGTTATCAATGATAATTACGCGAATGTCAAGGACAGTGTCGAACATTATATTGACGAAATGACCGAAGAAGAGGAAGCCGCTTCTTCAATGCTTTCAGGTGCTCTCGGAGACAGTGATACTTATACTGACGACGATACTCCTATCGTTAAACTGGTTTCACTCCTGATTGTTGACGCTTACAAATTGCGTGCCAGTGATATTCATCTTGAACCATTGGAAAAGCGCTATCGGGTTCGTTACCGGATTGACGGCGCGCTGATGGAACAGGAAGCTCCGCCTAAATACTTACAGGCAAACTTGACTTCTCGCTTGAAAATTATGGCCAGGCTGGATATTACTGAAAAACGAGTTCCTCAGGACGGACGTATACAGCTTAAAATGGGCGATGTTGATATTGACTTGCGTGTTTCTACAATCCCCACGACACATGGCGAAAGTATCGTCATGCGTATTCTGGACAAAGCAAGTATCCAGTTGGATATTCCAAAACTGGGATTTCTTGCGGATGACTTGAAGCTGATCAATCAAATTATAGCTTTCCCGGACGGAATTTTTCTGGTAACAGGACCGACGGGTTCCGGGAAAACAACTTCACTGTACGCATTTTTGAATACTATTAATTTACCAAGCAGAAAACTTATTACAGTCGAAGACCCGATTGAGTATCAGCTTTCCGGTATTAACCAGGTTCAGGTGGCGCGTGAAATTAATATGACATTTACAACGGCGTTGCGCGCAATGCTGCGTCAGGCTCCAAATATAATAATGGTTGGTGAAATTCGTGACCTTGAAACCGCGGAAATCGCTATCAATGCCGCACTTACAGGACATCTGGTTTTCAGCACACTGCATACAAATGACGCTCCCGGCGCTATTACCCGTTTGATTGACATGGGCGTTAAAAATTTCCTTGTAGCCTCGGGTGTACGGGCGATCATGGCGCAGCGTCTCCTGCGGCGCAATTGCAGTGAGTGCGTGGAAGAAACTCCTCCTACTCCCGCGCAATCCCGCCTGCTGGGAATTAATGACGAGTATTTGGCAAATCATAAATTTTATAAAGGTAAAGGCTGTCCGATTTGCAACGGCACCGGATATAAAGGCCGCATAGGTATTTATGAAGTTTTCATCCTTACGCCTGATATTGGAGAACTGATTTTCGCAAACGAACCGAGTGCCGTAATTAGAGACCGGGCAAGAGCCAACGGCATGCGCTCTTTGCGTGATGACGCGTTACGCAAGGCAGAGTCAGGAATATCAAGTATTGAAGAAGTTATCCGTCTTACCTTGATGGATTCGGAATAACTTATCATAGTGATAAAAAAAACAATAACTTAAGGAAAGCTCGAGTATGCTGGATACTGAAGGTCAAGCCCTAAAAGATATCCTCTTGACTGAAGGAATTTGCACTTCTGAACAAGTTCAGGATGCAGAAGACGAACACGAACGTACCGGAACGTCGTTCTGGAAAGTTATTGTCAATTACGGCTTTCTTACAGAACAGGAAATACTTCGATATTTTGCGAACAATCTCGGCACTGAGATATATGATTTCAAGAAGGTGGACATACCGCACAGCGTAATTGAAATGATTGATCCTGAAACAGTTCGCGCTTACGGGGTTATTCCTGTAGCACAGGAAGGAAACACCCTGAAGGTAGTAGCCAAAAACGCGATGAACTATCAGATTATCGAAGAGCTGCAGTTTATTCTGGGACTTGAAATCCAAGTGCTGGTCGCGGAACAGGACAGCATTGATACTGCTATTGAAAAATATTACCCGGTTACAGTAGCTTCTGTACATGACGTTATTTCTGAAATGACCTCGGGAGAGGATGGAGAAGAACATGATTATGATAATGTGACTGACCTGGAGAATGCGGCAAACGACGCTCCGATTGTCCGTTTTGTGGAAGTAATCATTTATCAGGCAATTAAAGACCAGGCCAGTGATATACATTTCGAACCTTTTGAAAAATCTTTTAGAATCCGCTACCGTGTTGATGGTACTCTGTATGAAATGCCGCCGCCGCCCAAAACTCTGGCGGTACCGGTCATAAGCCGTGTTAAAATCATGAGCGGTTTGAATATCGCTGAACGACGACTCCCGCAGGATGGACGTATACAATTGAAAATCGGCGGAAAACCTATTGACTTGCGTGTATCCACTCTGCCGACATCTTACGGCGAATCCGTGGTGCTGCGTATTCTTGACCGCTCAGTGGTTAATCTTGACCTGGACGCACTTGGTATAAGCAATGACGTATTGACCAGACTGCGCGACATCATTCATATGCCGAATGGCATTCTGCTGGTAACCGGACCGACTGGTTCAGGAAAAACAACAACTCTTTATTCCGCGCTGCAGGAAGTAAATGAAATCTCGGAAAAACTACTTACTGCCGAAGACCCGGTTGAGTATGATATTGAAGGAATTATTCAATTACCTATTAATGATACCTTCGGAATGACTTTCCAAAGAGCTTTGCGGGCATTCCTGCGTCAAGACCCTGACCGAATAATGATTGGTGAAATTCGTGACCTTGAAACCGCGCAGACAGCTATTGAATCAGCGCTTACCGGTCACTTTGTATTCAGCACTTTACATACAAATGATGCCGCGGGAACAGTAACCCGTCTGGTGGATATGGGCGTTGAAGCATTTCTGCTCTGTTCTTCTATTGCCGGTGTAGTCAGTCAACGACTTATAAGAAGAGTTTGCAAAAGTTGCCGTGTGCCTTATGAGCCAAAAGATGAAGAATTGGAAAAAATGAATCTCACCCGCGAAGATGTCGGTGATCGGAAATTTTATTATGGCAAAGGATGCGCAAACTGCAATGAAACCGGGTATCGCGGTCGAAAATCAATATGCGAGCTCTTGACGATGTCTCCTGAATTGATGGAATTGATTTTGAAAAACGCACCGACAATAACTATCCGTGAAAAGGCACGGGAACAGGGGATGGTAACCATTCGTGAAGATGGCATCCAGAGTGTTTTAAATGGTGAAACAACTGTAGATGAAGTTCTCAGATATACATAAGGGAGGTTTTTAATGAGTATCAGCATGACAGAATTATTACAATTAGTAGTTGATGAAGGAGCCAGTGATTTGCATGTCGAAGTAAACGCTCCGCCAATGGTTCGAGTACATGGTGAATTAACGCCTCTGGAGGTAGATCACCTGACTGCTGAAGATACCGAAAGGATGGTTAAATCAATTGCTTCCGATGCTCATATGAGAACGATTCAAGAATGTGGATCGGTAGACTTTGGTTTTGCCTTTGGCGAACAGGCGCGTTTCCGTGTAAGCGCTTTCAAGCAAAGAGGATTTTTCGGCACAGTTCTGCGTCAGATTCCCAATGATCTGCTCACTATGGAACAGATCGGACTGCCTATGCACATTAAGGATTTGCTGTTCCGTCCAAGGGGCTTGATTCTGGTAACCGGTCCGACCGGCAGCGGAAAATCTACAACTCTGGCATCAATGCTTAATATTATCAATGAAGAAATGGCTCATCATATTATTACTGTTGAAGACCCGATAGAATTTTATCACAAAAATAAACGCAGCATGGTTATTCAACGTGAAGTCGGTGTTGATACAACAGGTTTCGGTGAAGCTTTGAGACGCGCGCTGCGACAGGACCGGGATGGAATTCTCGTGGGTGAAAGGCGGGATCTGGAGACGAGGGAAGCCGCCATTACCGCGGCCGAAACGGGACATCTGGTTTTCGGAACACTGCAT
>DAOWBJ010000209.1 GCA_030634125.1 Victivallales bacterium | reverse complement strand
ACTTCTTCTAAAAAAGAAGCCGCTAAGTCTGTACCCGCAGCTGAAATTAAAAAAACAGTAAAGGCTTCTCCTAAAAAAGAAACTTCTAAAGCTAAAGCTAAGCCTGCGGCTAAAAAAACCGCAGCAAAAGCTAAAAAAACCGTAGCTAAAAAACCTGCTGCCCGCGGACGGAAAAAAGCCGTTGAAGTTATTGTCCCCCAAACTAAAAAAGGGAAAGACAAAGCACGTCAGGAAGCTCTGAATGCCCGGATCAGTTCTGGAAGCAAAAATGACACAATGAAAGTGTATATGCAGGACATTGGTCAAATTTCCCTGGTTACCAAACAGGAAGAGATTGAGCTTGCGGCCGCGATTCACGGCGATGACGAAAAGGCTCATGACGATGCCCGCGCGGTTCTTATTCAAGCCAATTTGCGCTTAGTGGTCAAAATAGCACATGATTTTAAAGGCTTGGGTCTGCCTTTGCTTGACCTTATTTCTGAAGGAAATATTGGTTTAATGCGCGCGGTCGAAAAATTTGATCCGGCAAAAGGCGCGAAATTCAGTTCTTATGCCGCGTGGTGGGTCAAACAATCCATGCGCCGCGCTCTGGCGAACCAAAGCAGAACAATTCGCATCCCTGTTCAATCCGCTGGTAAAATCAATAAAATAAAATCTGTTCGCATGAAATTGGCTGAGGAACTTGGCCGGGAGCCAACTGATGCGGAAATAGCAAAACATTTGGATTTCAGTGAACGTACTGTTGCCGGTCTGCGTCTGGCGGATTTACGAACTTTTTCTTTGCATGATCCTATACAGCAGGGCGAAGACGGTGAATTCCAGGATATTATTCCTGACCGCCGGGCTATGACGCCGGATCAAATTCTCGGAGATGTTGAATCAGTTGACCGTCTTTTAGATTTACTTGAAGACTTAGACGGACGTGAAAGATTAATTTTACAAATGCGTTTTGGTTTAGACGGCAGCCGCGCCCGTACGCTTGAAGAGGTCAGCCAGCAAATAGGCAGAACCCGTGAACGCGTTCGACAGATTCAAAATCAGGCTTTGACAAAATTAAAAGGCATGCTCGCGGATGAAGCTGGATTTGCCGCGGAATAGGCGGGCGTCGCCTCCGTTTATGCTAAATATAGCAAAAATTATGTATTTAACTTGAAATAGTATTAAGAATCGTTATTTTAACGCTTCTTGAATTAAATAGAAACTAGAGAATATAATCTCTTATTAAACGACCCGAGGGGGTGAAATCAGATATGACCATGGCAACAGAAGTACGCGTCAAAAAAGGCGAAGTTATCGACCGTGCATTACGCCGCCTCAAAAAGAAACTCGACAAAGAGGGTACTTTAAAAGAGCTGCGCAATCGCCGGCATTATGAAAAGCCAAGCGAAATTAAACGCAAAGCAAAAAAGAATCGCCGTTAAGCGTCTATCTTTTTCATAATTTTAAAGCGTCTTATTTTTAAGACGCTTTTTTTTTGATATAGTTGAGTTATATTAAAACAGTTATAAAAAAACTTAAAGAGAATAATTTTATAATGCGTCAACGTAAATTTAATAAAAAAGATGAATCCGTTCCACGGCGCAAAGGCTTTCTGCCAACTCTGGATCTATATGTTTTTAGCGAATTCATGATTTATTTGAGTATCCTCTTATTAGTCTTTACTACTTTATTTATTATTGGAGACGTTTTCAATGACCTCTCGGATTTTTTGGATCAGAACGCTTCCCTTAAAGAAATAATTTCTTTCCTGCTTCTGAAATTGCCCGGAAATATTCGCTTTATATTGCCGATCGTCGTATTGCTGGCGTGTATGTGGACAATGGCAATGTTCGGGAAACACATGGAAGTAACCGCAATGCGTTCTTCGGGTTTGTCGCTGTTTCGCTGCGGCGGATCAATTTTTGTGGTTGGTTTAGTTATTACCGGAGTAAATATCTGGTTTAACGAAGCCCTGGTTCCCTATACGGAGCGTGAAGCTGAAGTTTTGAAATTTTATGCGACGGGAGAAGGGGGAACTCCACCTGACAATCAGAGAATGCTTACTTTCCGTAGTTTTGATAAACACCGGACCTGGTTGTTCAAAACCTTCAACCTTAACAAAGACCAGCAGGACGTTGTTTTGAAAAGGTATCGCGGAGACAAAAGTCTGGACTGGGAAATAACGGCAAAAATAGCGAGTTTCTCCTATAAAACCGGCTGGACTTTTTATCAGGGATCATTAACCCCTTATTCCCGCGATGGATTGATGCCTAAAAGTACAGAATATTTCAAAAAATTAAATAAAAACAGGCAGGAGATACCAGAGGTTCCTGAAAACATTCTCAACGCGGTTAAAAATAAAAGCGAATTGCCATCCTGGGTTATTTGGCGGATGGTTCAAAATACTAAAGATATGGCTCCGCGCTGCAAAGCAATATTAATGTCGGTTTTTTATAATCGTTTAGCTTTCCCGTGGGCATGTTTTCTCGCTGTATTTTTGGGAATTCCGCTGGCAACCAAAAATGAACGTTCAGGGATTATGTTATCAATAGTTGTAGCAATCGGTGTAATTGTCGCATACATCATTATTTCACAGCTATTGCTGATTCTGGGTAAACAAGGTCTTTTACTCCCCATCGTAGCCGGTTTGTTTCCGACGCTTGCCTTTCTTGTTTACGGCTGGTATACTGTAGTTAGAAACCATAATTAGATATGAACGCTAAGAGAAAACAGAAAAATTCAGGTAGTTTCTTCGGAGCTTTTGCTGCAATAATAATATTACCATTATTGCTGGTCAATATTTGGGCAGGATGGAAGATATTAAAAGTCGCTGAGGTTTTAGAGATACCTTTACTGGGTTCTGTCCATAATGGTCCGATGCAGTTAGCGGCTTTACTGTTGATTAATTGTGTTGTAATAACTTTACTGGCTGCCGCAAAAGAAAAATGAGGAATGAAATATGACAGAGATGACTTTTTCTCAAGAAGAAAAACAGGAAATATTAACTTTTGTCAGAAGCACAATTGCTTCGAAGTTCGCAAACGCAAATGTCAAATCACTTGGCGAAATGGACGGAAAGATGGCTGAAATGTGCTCATGTTTTGTTACTTTGCACAAGCCGGACGGTGCTTTGCGCGGCTGCATCGGCAATATCGCGGCGCACGAAGCCTTGAGCGATAATATCGCGCATAACGCCATCAATTCGGCCTTTGTAGATCCGCGGTTTCCACAGCTTGCCGCAGAAGAGTTGAATGATTTGGAAATTGAAGTTTCAATATTAACTCCGGCGCGCCCTATAGCGGCACCGGAAGATTTTATTATCGGAGAGCACGGAATTATTTTGCAATGCAGAGGACGTTCAGCGGTATTTTTGCCGCAAGTAGCTTCAGAGCAAGGATGGGATCGTGAGGACACCCTGACTAATTTATGTTATAAAGCCGGTCTGCCCTTCAGGGCATGGCAGTCAGAGGACGCGAAATTAAGCGTTTTTACAGCTATTGTATTTTCAGAAAAGGAATTTAATTAAAAATGATTATCAAAATAAATAATTTAACAATTCGAGCTTACTCGATCCCGCCGAAAACAACAACTATTGATCAAAATCTAGCTCCGTTTATCGCGCGGCATCTGCAAATAGAAGAGAGCGAAATAATTGATTACAAAATTTTGTCGAAAGCCATAGACTCCAGGCGCGGAGCCCCGGCTCTGGTATATAAACTGACCGCAACTCTCCACGATAATGAAGCGGCTCAGACTTGTATAGAATATAAAATCACAGATGAAGAACTTGAGAAAAATTTAGAATCAAAACTGGAATTTCCGGATGCTCCGGCAGGGTTAAAGAATCCTTTAATTATCGGCAGCGGTCCGGCGGGCTTGATGGCAGCTTTAGTTTTGGCGCAGTCGGGATGCGAACCGATAATTCTTGAACGCGGTCATGATGTTGAAAAACGGACGGTGGATATAGATAAATTCCACCAAAGCGGTAAATTCAACCCCGACAGTAATTATCTTCTGGGAGAAGGCGGCGCGGGTACTTTTTCCGATGGCAAACTTTACACCAGAACTAACGATCCGCATGCCAGATTTGTACTGAAAACTTTCGCCGGAGCCGGAGCTCCACACGAAATACTTTATGTTAAACGTCCTCATATCGGTTCAGATAAGTTGCCGGACATGGTTCGCAGTATCCGTGAACAAATTGAGCAAGCCGGAGGTAAATTTCTTTTCGGAACCCGGGTAAAGGAATTAATTATTGAAGATAACAAATGTAAAGGTGTAATCACCCGGGATGACGAACGCATCGAAGATACGGCGGTGATCGCGGCTCCTGGTGCCGGGGGCCGCTGGTGGGCGCAGGAGGT
>DAOWBJ010000022.1 GCA_030634125.1 Victivallales bacterium | reverse complement strand
GTAATAAATATGCTAAAAAATACTGCCTGAATACAACTTTGTCAATAAACATTTTTTTACAAACACAAAAAAACGATCAATGCCGCCGTCTCAAAAAGATATTTATTTTTTCCAGAAGGTCGGCAGCAATACTACCAGGACGGTATAAACTTCAAGACGTCCGAGCAGCATAGCCAGAGAAAGAATCATTTTGGCGGAAGGCTGCAGCCATGCGTAAGTGCATGTGGCACCAACCTTACTGAGACCCGGTCCAATATTTCCCAGCGAGGCAATCGCCGCGGAAGACGCGGTCTCATAATTAACACCCGGATAAAGAGATAAAATCAGAGAAAAGATCACGAATAATGACACGAACAGGAAAAAGAAAGTCAACACTTTGTGCAGAGTTTCGCTTCCAAGCCTGGTGTTATTGAGGTGAACATTGGAAATTTCGCGCGGGAAAAGACAACGTCTTACCTGCGCCGCTCCATATTTGAGCAGCAGGAGGAAACGTGAGACTTTCATGCCGCCGCCGGTTGAACCTCCACAACCACCGATGAACATCAAAATCACCAGCAGCAGACAGGCGTAGGCCGGCCATATCGCGAAATTGGCGGTGCAGAATCCGGTAGTGGTCAAAATCGATACCACCTGGAACGAGGCATAACGAATTGATTGAAAAAGACCTGGAACAACTTTGAGTCCGGTCGTACTGACAATCGGTTCTTTAGCGGCCATCAAAACAATTGTAATGCTGGTGATCGCAATCAGGGTAATATACAAATACCACCTGAATTCCTCATCTTTAAAGTGAAACAGCGGTTTACCGCGCAAGGCACGGTAATGCAGTACAAAGTTGCTGCCGGCAAGGAACATGAAAAATATTATGACCCAGTCAACATAAACGCTGTTGTAAAAACCGACACTCGATTGTTGAGTCGAAAATCCGCCGGTAGCCATGGTTCCGCAAGTGTGGCACCAGGCATCGAACAATGGCATTTCACGCCACAACAACAGGGTTTCAGCCACAGATAACAGCAAGTATACGCCCCAGAGAATCTTTGCCGAATTTGCGATTCTCGGAGTCAATTGGTCAGAAGTCGGTCCCGGTACCTCGGCATTGTAGAGTTCCTGCCCGCCGGAACCGAGGAAGGGGACGATTGCCAGTGATAACACAACAATTCCCATACCACCGAGCCAGTGAGTCAAGCTGCGCCAGTAAAGCAGTCCATAGGGCAGATCGGCAATACCTTTCTGTAGAGTTTCTCCATTGCTCAACAGCAGGGTGCTGTCAAGGACACTCGCTCCGGTAGTGGTGAATCCGGACATGGTTTCGAAAAACGCGTCATACCAGAAAAGGTCGCCGACGATAATAAAAGGCAAGGCTCCGAAAATCGCGGCGGCGGTCCAGCCGAAAGTAACTATGCCGAAACCCTCTCGTTTGCCCAGAGTATATTTCTTCGTTTTGCTGAGTATGAACATGATGATCCCGATCACAATCGGGATGCAGGCCGAAACGGTCAATAGAGTAATAATCTGATTGGAATCGCCCATCATCCATGATACCGGCACGGCGGTCAATATAGCCAGCCCGATAACCACAGTCAGAGCGGCGATAACATTTATAACATGACGGATATTCATAGTTTATATTCGGCGGAGGGTTATTTAAAGAGTTCCGCGAGTTTTTTCTCTGTTTCCTGTGTAGTGACGGCGGTAACAAGGTCTCCTGCCCGGAGCGGCAGTTCCCCGTAGGGAGTCAATACTCTGCTGCCCCTGAAAACCAGCGACAAAACGGTTGAACTCGGAAATATACACTGATCAATCTGCTTGTCGCAGACTGCGGAATTTTCCTTGACTTCAAATTCAGAAACTACCGCGTCGGCTCGATGCAGAATGGCACTGGTATGTACTTGATTAACCACTGAAATGTGTCTGAGAATCGAATTCCCCGCCACTACCCAGCGGCTGAAACCACAGTCGATAAAGTCCATTTTCCGGACGAGGTCAACATATTCTTCCTTATTGGTCAGGACTATTGTTTTTTTCGCCCCCATGCGTTTAGCCAGAATACAACTGAGGATATTGCTTTCATCCTTTTCGCCGGCCGCGACAAATACATCAGATGTGGAGACCCCGGCTTCTTCCAAAACATCGCTCTCGCTGGGGTCGCCGTTAATAACCATCATTTGGGTATTGATCTCATTCATAATGCCTTCAGCCAGGTCATGGTCTTTTTCAATAAGACGAATATCGAAACCCTGTTTTGAAAGTTCAAGTGCCAGCTGCGACCCGGTTTTGGTGCCGCCGGCAATAATAATGCGGCTAATCTTCTTTTTCTGCGGATATGCCCATTTAACCATAGCGTCAACCTTGCCGCGCAGTCCGGCCAGATAAATCTCATCGCCCGCCTTGATTACAGTATCTCCGCGCGGTGCCATTAGTTCCTCGTCGCGGATAACTGCCGCGAAACGCACCGAACGAATCAGTTCGGGGGAAGGAAAATCCATCAGCTTCATATTGTTCAAAGGTGAGTCCTCAACCACGGTAAAGGCGGCGATCAAGGCTTCCGGGACGCTGAAAGTAATTTTTTCGAGAGTTGAAATATTATCCAGAACGTTGATAATTTTATGAACACATTCCTCCTGCGGGACTACAACATAATCGATTCCTGAGTTTTCAGGCGTGAAACCGGCTTCTGTATCAAAATATTCCAGGGTAGTCAAACGGCAAATGATATTGGAGACACCCATATGCCGGGCAATCCGGCAGGCGTGAATATTGATGGTATCGTCGCTGCTGACGGCAATAAACATTTTTACTTTGTCAATGCCTGCCTCTTTCAAAACCGCATAGCTCGCGCCGTTACCGGCGACGGTCATAATGTCAAGCTTCTCACGAAGTCTGTCCAGAATCTTTGAAGAAGAGTCAATAACCACAACATCGTGCTTATCTTTGCAGAATGTTACTGCCAGAAACTTCCCCAGTGTTCCGCCGCCAACTATTCCAATTTTCATAATTTTCTGAATCCGTGAATAGATTTTATTAGATAATTAGCAACTAATATAGCCCAATACTGCTCAAGTTTCAAATTTTTTGCGGAGCAATTTTAAACTTGTGAAATATTCCGGGATAGAATTTTACGGTATAATTATTTCTTTTTCGCGAATCTTACTACTAAGTAGACTTTTGATTCTTTTGGGGATAGATTTTTGATCGAATGATTGACGTCACATTGGTAAATGAGCACATCATTTTTCTTTAGAACTGTCACATTTTTGCCCGCGGAAACTTCTATGTTTCCCTCCAGGACAGTCAAAAATTCTTCGGTATCAGGATAATGCGGTGAAGATGTCAGGATGCTGCCGGGTTGAAAAGTCAAAATATATAATTCCAGATCCTCCGCCATGGTAATCGGGGAAAGTACGTTAATATGCACGCCTTCCTCGTCAGCATCCAGCGTGGTCAGGTCTTCATGGCGATTTATTTCAAATTTACGTACTCTATCACCTTTTCCTTTCAAAAGTAAATTAAAATCAACTTTTAGGGCGTGAGCTATTTTCCACATCGTCGCGATAGTGGGATTGACCTTAGCGGACTCGATTTGAGAAAGCATCGCCTTGGATACACCGCTGGCGTCGGCAAGCTTGTCTAAAGACATTTTCTGCTCTAAACGCTGCCGTTTTACATTGACGCCAATTGCCGGCGCTTTTGGAATATTATCAGCTCTGTTGTTCATTATACCGAAAGCTTGTTAAATATATTGAATTTTTTATTAATCAGCTATTGACTTAATCATTATAAGATAATATACTAAACATTGTTTACTATATCAAACAAAAAGGCTGAAAAAAAGAGAAAACTATGAAAGCTCTAGTAAAAACTCAAGCGGCGGAAGGTCTGGAATTGCGTGATATTCCTATTCCCGAGTATGCCGTGAATGATGTTTTGATAAAAATCCGGAAAACATCTATTTGCGGTACCGATGTGCATATATGGAATTGGGATGAATGGGCGCGGCAGACTATTCCTGTACCGATGACTGTCGGGCATGAATTTGTCGGAATAGTGGAAGCGTTCGGTAATAATGTTCATGATGTCCGGGTCGGAGATTTAGTTTCCGGTGAAGGTCATATCGTTTGCGGGCGCTGCCGTAATTGTCTGGCGGGACGACGTCATTTATGTATGAGCACCAGCGGCGTAGGCGTAAACCGTCCGGGCGCGTTCGCCGAATACCTGGTCATCCCGGTAACCAACGTGTGGCATTGTAATCCGGATATTCCGACTGATATATTAAGTTGCTTTGACCCGCTCGGCAACGCGACACATACCGCTTTGTCATTCCCTATGCTTGGCGAAGACGTGTTGATTACCGGTGCCGGGCCAATCGGAATCATGGCGGCGGCAATAGCTAAACACTGCGGCGCGCGATATATCGTCATTACGGACGTGAATCCTTACCGTCTGAAGCTGGCAAAACAAATGGGCGCGACCCGCGCGGTGGATATTACAAAAGAATCTATAGAGGATGTCAAAAAAGAGTTGAATATGAAAGAAGGTTTTGATGTTGGTCTGGAAATGTCCGGCAATGCCAGTGCTTTAAACAGCATGATTGACAACATGTGTCACGGCGGCAAAATCGCTTTACTTGGAATTCAGCCTCCGCAAACTGCTATAGACTGGAATAAAGTAGTCTTCAACGGGCTGACTTTCAAAGGAATTTACGGTCGTGAAATGTACGAAACCTGGTATAAAATGTCCAGTATGATCGAATCGGGGCTTGATATTACGCCGGTTATCACGCATAAGTTTCATTATACGGATTTCCAGAAAGGTTTTGACGTAATGCGTTCAGGAAATTCCGGCAAAGTAATATTAGAATGGAATTAAAAGGAGTAAATATGTATACAGGATATAAAGATTTTTTAGCATCAACACTCGAAGAATTGAAAGCGAATGGCTTATACAAATCAGAACGCGTAATCGTCAGTCCGCAGTGCGCGAATATCGCTATTGACACCGGGCAAAAAGTCCTGAATATGTGCGCCAATAATTATCTCGGACTTGCCGACCACCCGGAAGTTGTCAAAGCCGCTCAGAAAGGCTTGATCGAACGTGGTTACGGCTTGTCTTCAGTGCGTTTCATCTGCGGCACGCAGGACATTCATAAAGAACTGGAAGCAAAATTATCCACATTTTTAGGCACGGACGACACTATTTTGTATAGTTCGTGTTTTGACGCCAACGGCGGTTTGTTTGAAACATTGCTGACTGCTGAGGACGCGATCATCAGCGACGAACTCAATCACGCCAGCATTATTGACGGCGTACGCTTGTGTAAAGCCCGGTGTTTCCGCTACAAAAACTCTGATATGGACGATTTGGAAACTCAACTCAAAGCCGCTTCCGGCGCGCGTTTTAAACTCATTGCTACTGACGGCGTATTCTCAATGGACGGCTACATCGCCAGACTTGATAAAATCTGTGACTTAGCGGAAAAATACGATGCCATGGTAATGGTTGACGATTCGCACGCGGTGGGATTTGTCGGCGAACACGGCAAAGGCACGCCGGAATTTTGCGGCGTTATGGGCAGGATAGATATTATCACAGGAACTCTGGGCAAAGCCTTGGGCGGAGCCAGCGGCGGTTACACCAGCGGACGCAAAGAGATTATCGAAATGCTCCGTCAACGCTCACGTCCCTACTTGTTCAGCAACAGCGTTTCCCCCGCGGTCGTCGCCGCTTCGCTGAAAGCATTGGATTTGGTGGAAAAATCTCCTGACCTGCTCAAAAAACTTCGAGCTAACACCAGTTATTTCCGCAAAGCAATGACTGAAGCAGGTTTCGACATTCTGCCCGGCACACACCCTATCGTGCCGATAATGTTAGGCGACGCGGTCCTGGCACAGACAATGGCGGCAAAAATGCTGGGAAAAGGCATTTATGTAATCGGTTTTTGTTTCCCGGTAGTCCCCGAAGGCAAAGCCAGAATCCGCACCCAGATCTCCGCGGCACACTCACAGGAAGATTTGGAATATGCGGTAAAGGCTTTCATAGAAGTGAAAAAAGAACTGGGGATTTAGAAAATTTGTAATTTCTATAATTCCTATTGAACTCGAACTTTTTTGGAGTAGATTATTTTATCATCTATTTTAAAAAGGTAAAAATGACAAAAGTTCGCGGTAAAATATCTATATTGAAGGATTTATTGAAGCGTATGGCGCGGGATAAAACAGCCGTATGCTGCCTGCTGATTGTTGCTGCCTACGTCCTGACTGCCGTAAGCGTTGATATTTACACCTGGAACTGCCGGCGTACTCAAGCGGTTCCTGTCTATAGTCAGGAAAACATGGCTTTGCGTTATCAGCCGCCTTCTTCAAAACATATCGCCGGAACGGATTTCATGGGTCGTGATGTGTTTATCAGGGCGGCAGCGGGAGTTTCCACCGCGATCAAAGTCGGAGCGTCGGCATCTTTAATCTCCTCGCTTATCGGGGTGTTGCTGGGGGCTTTTGCCGGATATTACGGCGGTAAACTTGATGACTTTGTGGTCTGGGTTTACAGCACTTTCGCCTCAATGCCTACTTTGTTATTTATTTTAGCCTTTGCCCTGCTGGTGTCCAAAGGCTTTTTATGCGCACCGCTGGCAAAAGCCTTTGCCGCTATAGCGACGACCTTTAATACTGATTCAGGAATGCTGGCACTTTATCTGGCAATCGGTATAACCGGATGGGTTACGCTCTGTCGTGTGGTTCGAGCCGAAACCCTTAAACTGCGCGAAGCCCCCTACATCCAGGCCGCTAAAGTCGCGGGTCAAAACTCCTTCAAAATCATTTTCAAACACATTTTTCCAAATCTTGTACATCTGGTAATTATCTATTTTACAATTCGTTTTGCCTATGCGATAATGACGGAAGTCATCGTCAGTTATTTGGGCTTAGGAGTACAGTTAGCACCGAGCTGGGGCGTAATGATTGCCGATGGTCAAGATGGTTTATGGCGCGGTATATGGTGGGAAATAGCCACCGCAACCGGCTTCATGTTCTTTTTAGTATTATCTTTGCATGTATTAGGGGACAGTCTCCGTGACCTTCTGGATCCCCGTCTAAAGCAGTGAATCTACTTATTTTCGTTGATTGTGTTGCGTAGTTTCATGGTTGCTTCACGTGATGCTTGAGCGAAGTTTTCCGTGCTGTCGGCGTAAATTATTCCGCGTGAAGAATTTATTATTAAACCGAAACCATCTGCTGTTGTGCCGTTTTCGAGAACTTTTTTGACATCTCCGCCTTGAGCTCCGACTCCGGGGACGAGGAAAGGCATTTCCGGGCAAAGTCGGCGGATGCTTCCGAGTTCTTCGGGGAAAGTCGCGCCGATTACCAGCAGTACATTGTTGTTGTAATTCCATTTATCACGGGCGAGTACCGCGACATGTTCGAAAACCGTTTTGCCGTCGCAGACAAGCTCCTGCAATTCACATGAACTTGGATTTGAGGTGCGGCAAAGGATGATTACACCACGGTCAGTGTGATCTAAGAAGGGTTTTAAGGTATCAACGCCCATATAGGGGTTCAAGGTGACGGAATCCGCCTGGTAGCGTTCAAAAGCTTCAAGTGCGTACATTTGCGCGGTTGAGCCGATGTCGCCGCGTTTAACGTCGAGGATTACGGGGATTTCGGGATAATTTTCGCGAATGTAATCAACGGTCATTTTGAGTTGATCGTCAGCATTTTGACCGGCGTAGTAAGCGGATTGCGGTTTGTAGGCGCAAACGAGATCGTGTGTCGCGTCAATGATTTGTTTATTGAACTCAAAAATCGGGAATTCAAGTGATTTTAAGCATTCAGGTAATTTCGTCAAGTCCGGGTCAAGTCCAACACAGACCATTGAGTCGTTCTTTTTCCAAATATTATTCAATTTCTCTAAAAAAGTCATATTCTATCCTTTAAATTTTTTATTGTCGTTTGATAACAATAAACTGTTTTATATACATTACAAATTCATTTCAGTCTAATCCTTGGATCAGCCCAGGCATAGGCTATGTCGGCTGCGGTGTTCATGGTTACGAACAATATTGCGCTGATTATTACCAGAGCTTTTAATAACTGCAGGTCTGAATTATTTAATGCTTCAATACCCAGATAACCCAGTCCCGGAATACCGAAAAAAGTTTCGAGCAGCAGGCTGCCGGTAAATAAAAACGGCAAAGCCGCGGTGGCATGGGTGATGATCGGAATTGCTGAATTACGCAGCAAATGTTTGGTGTATACCGCGAAAGGCGAACAACCTTTTGCCACCGCGGTTCGCAGGTATTCGCGGTTCAATTCGTTGACGAAAACTGTCCGGTAAAAGCGCACGCTGCCGCCGAGCCCGCTGGCGATACCGATTATTAAGGGCAGGGCAAGATTGATAAGGGAGCCCCAGCCCCAGACTGGAAACCAGTTCAGGGAATAAGCTAAAAACCATTGACCTAAAATGATAAACACCAGATAACTTATGCTCATGACCGAAATCGAAAGCAGCATCAAAGCCCGGTCAAGCCAACGTCCTTTGCAGGCGGTTGCAAGCAGTGCCAGACATATTCCTATTACAATCTCTCCAATAAAAATCGGTATCATCAGACAAAGAGACGGTCCAACTCCGCGCCATAAAATATGACGAATCGGTTCCCGTGTTACTATTGTGCGTCCGAAATTTAAAAAAGTGACGAATGGAAAAGTTGATGTAAAGGATATTATTTCCTGAACGGAACGAACTAATTGTGAATTGAAAGGAGATTTTTGTTGACGGAAAAAGTCAACAGAAACTATTTCAGATTCATTGGAAATTACTAAGCTTTTTTGACTTGTCGGAATATCTATTTCTTTTTTCCATGTTTTCCCGTTTATCCGGCATTGCAAGGGGGCATTTATATTGAAATTACGTTTGAATTCGACTGTGCCGCCGTTTAAAGATAAACTGTTATCAGCAAAACTCGCTGATGGAGAAATCTTTATGCCTAATGTTTTGTTAGTGCTGGAAAAATCAGCAGAACTGAAAGCTTCGGTTTTTCGCCAGTTCCCATAGATGAACGGTAAGTCCGCGCCTAGGTCAGAACGAAGGTCTTCGACTTCGCGCGGTGAAGGGTTTTTGCCCAGCACAGCCGCCGCCGGATCGCCTGCCGCTACCCGGAATAAGCCAAAAGTCAGCAATACGACTCCCGCGATTATAAGAATCGAATATAAAAAACGTTTTATTATGTAATTTAACATTTAGACCCTAGAAAAAATGGTACATCTTTTAATTTGAACTTTTTAATTTCAGCTTCGTCGTAAAATACTTTCATTAAAAATAATCCGTGAGGCGGACAAGTTTGAGGAGCTTTTGAGCGGTTTTTGGCTTCAAGAATCTTTTTGACTGCCGCTACAGAAACAGCTCCTGCCCCGGCCGCTTCCAGCGCGCCGATTAAACAACGAATCATTTTGTATAAAAAACCGTTGCCGACAAATGTAATGCATAAATATGAACCGAACAACTGAAAATCAATATCATAAATTGTCCGCACCGCATTTTCAATGTCTTCGCGATTAACCACGAATGATGAAAAATCATGCGTGCCGATTAAATGCCTGGAAGCTTCCCGCATTTTATCGACATCAAGTTTCCAGCGCGCCCGCCACGAATAATATGCGGAAAAAGGCGTTTCATCTCCCAGATTTATTACATAAGTATATGCTTTGCCGACAGCGTCAAAACGAACATGGAAATCCATCGGTACTTCTGTGATATTGCGGATGGCAATGGAGCTTGGCAAAAGTCCATTAAGTGCTTTTTTGAGTTTGTCAAGGGGAATATCCGGCTTTGCCGGGGCAACGAAGCTGGCGGCAAAAGCTATTGCATGGACTCCAGCGTCGGTCCGGCTGCTGCCGACCAGTTTAATTTCCTGCCCTGCGTACAATTTCACCAAAGTATCCTGGATAAGTTCCTGGACGGTCAAGTTATCGGGTTGAATCTGCCATCCCCCATAGCTTAGACCATCAAAACTTATTTCCAGCAATAAGCGTTTATCCGCTTCATCAATATTCTTTTTTAAGCTAGTCATAGCTAAATATAGACCAGTTTTAGTGATTTTGTAGTAAAAATAAAAATTATCCACAAATGACACAAATTAACATGAAAAAAATAGACAGGATTAACAGGATTTACTGGATTAGTAAAAAAAGAAATAAATAAAAAATTATTTTTTTTCTTGACAAATTGTGTTTTTGGCGTTCTTTTTATAGAAGTTAAGTAAATATGGATTTAGAAATGACATTTAATACAAACAGTAAATTTTGGTGGTGGTGCTGCTGGCGAGTTCGTCCGTAGTACAGCTCTTGCTGTTTAGATAAGTTTTTATTATCGCGGATCGAACCTGAAAGAGTTCGATTCGCTTTTTTTTTGATACAAAATATACAATAATATAGATGAATAAGAGAGGGAAAAATGCAAAAACCAGATTTTAAAGAGTTTGAGGAATTAACTCAAGAAGGATATTTGGTGCCGGTCTACAAGGAATATCTGATGGATATGGATAGCCCTGTGTCGGTATTGAACCGTTTTACTGAAGATGAAGATGTTTTCCTGCTGGAAAGTGTTGAAGGCGGCGAACGCCGCGGTCGTTATTCATTTTTGGGAATAGAGCCTTACGCGCGTTTTACAGTGGAAAACGGAGTTCCTTACTTCACCGAAAACGGCGAACGCCGTGCTTTGGAGATACCTGAAGGCGGACCTTTGACGGCTTTGCGGGAAATTGTTTTTAAACAAAAAGTGTTTGAATTTCCTGAATTGCCGAAGTTTGTCGGTGGCGCGATCGGCTATGTCGGTTATAATACCGTGCGGGAATTTGAACGTCTGCCGAGAGATGTGGAAGATTTGCCGGATTGTACGGCTTGTTTAATGTTGACGGACTGTATAATTATTTTTGACAACGTGCTGCATACAGTGAAAATAGTTTGCTGTGCCCGGCAGAAAGAGGGGGTCAGTCTTGAGGAAACTTACAAGCAGACCTGTGAATCGATCACACGCATTGAAAAACGTATGAAGGAATTTTCACCACGCTGCGAAGAAAATAAAGTTGATTTTGATGAAAATGCTATAAAGTCTAATATGTCGAAGCCGGATTATATGAAAATGGTTGAAAAAATAAAAGACTATATTGTGAAAGGTGATGTTATTCAAACTGTTATATCGCAGCGCTTCAGTATGGATCTAACGCTTGAACCATTGCAGTTATACCGGGCTTTGCGTCTGATTAATCCATCGCCTTATAATTTTTTCGTTAAATTCGGCGAAAAACTCCTGCTGGGTTCGTCCCCCGAAACAATGGTCAGCAAAGACGCCTCCAGAATTATCCTGCGTCCGATCGCCGGAACCAGACCGCGCGGCATGGACGAACATGAAGACCGTACTTTGGCTAATGACCTGCTCGAAGACGTTAAGGAGCGTGCCGAACACCTTATG
>DAOWBJ010000262.1 GCA_030634125.1 Victivallales bacterium | reverse complement strand
CAGGGTTCTATTCAAAAGTTTTTTCCCCATTTTCAAAGCTATTTTAGCGGTTCCGATATTACTTGATTTCTGCACTATCTCTCTGATTGAGAGAATGCCCAGCGGATGCGAATCATGCAAAACTTTCCCGCCATATTTCCAGGCACCTTTTTCGCAGTCTATTTTATTGTAGGGCTTTACAATTCCAGCATCAATCGCGCCTGAAATAGCTATCGGCTTCATTGTCGAGCCTGGATCAAAAGTATCTTCACTGATTCGATTACGCCACGAAGCCGAGTCCATTTTACTGCGGTCATTCGGGTTAAAAGTAGGCCGCTGCGCCACGGCTAAAATATTACCCGTGCGCGGGTCAGCCATGACAGCATAAGCCGCCCGCGGCCTCCATTTGGCGCAGAGTTTTTCCAATTCCTCTTCCAATATCGCCTGCAGCGGCTCGCTGATAGTTAAATAAACATCCCAGCCGTCATGAACCTTGCCTTGTTTTGTTTCTCCATAAGCCAATAGACGTCCATCACGCGAACGCTCAACTCTGACTTTGCTTTTTGACGAAGATATCTGCTTGTCAAGAAAACGTTCAACACCCAGAACCGGAACGACCTTCCCGTGATCGACATTGGTAAAACCAAGTATATTCGCTAATAATTTACCTTTAGGATAATAACGTTTATGAGTCTCTTTGAAGAAAATCCCTTTAAATCCAGTTTTTTTGTTTTTCTTTTCGGGAAAAATTATTTTTTTAAGTTTCCCTGAAGTCTTCAGCGGAACTTTACGCGCGATAACAGCATAGCGGATTTTCCGCACGACTTTTTCACCATTTTCATCCGTGGAAATTCGGGTGCCGCGGCTCAATTTAGCGTAAACTGTTTTGTAATCCAGCTTGAGATAATGAGCGAGGAGTTTCGATACCTGACGGCACTTGTTAAGATCCATCGCTACGATACTCGGGTCAGCAATAATATCATCGCAAGGGATATTGCCCACTAGAAGGTTAGCGTTTACATCAAATATTTCTCCACGCTTACTGGTAGTGGTTTTGGTGGTGGTATACTGTTTACGCGCTTTATTGTAGAGTTCTTTGTGGCGGACAACCTGCACATAATAGAGCCTTCCCCACAGCCCTAAAAAAATCAAAATAAAGATCGCTACAACCAGTTTGGTTCTTATCCTGAGGTGATCATTACCAGTGAGCATTGTTTATTCCTAAAATTCTATAAGCACAGGCGCTTTTTTATTGATTGTATGAAGCCATTGCGACTTTATTGCCCGGCACATCCGGTTTTGTGATTACAGGTGCTCCATCAAAATTAACCACCAGTCTTTGAGTTTGAACTGGATGCGGCAATCTCAGGCTCAGTTTTAAAACCGTAATTCTATTTTGGATATGCGTCCAGCCGCTCAAGCTTTCTTTGCGAATACGCAAATCTTCAATTTCACGATTAAGTTCATGTATTTTTTTACGGTAAGCCGTAGTTTCTTTGTCAATCCTGGCAATATTTTTATTCAGCCATGTTCTATAGTTAAGGCAAAAAGCAACAATTCCAAAGATCAGCAGGCATCCTCCGACAATGTAAATTTTGCTGGCAAATGTTGCTTTGGCAGTGGCTTGCCGCCGTCGACGTGTCGACTTTAAATTTATCGCTTGTATGTTCATAATTTTTCCTGCACCATAAAGGGTTTATATTTTTTCCGCGACTCTAAGTTTGGCTGACGCCGCCCTCCGGTTAAATTCTATTTCATCCGCCTGCGCTTTTACCGGCCTGCGGGTCAATATTTTTACTTGAGCCGGATGATCGCAAATGCATACCGGCATTCCCGGCGGACATATACACTCCGCTGCCTGTTCCCTGAAAAACTCCTTGACTATCCGGTCTTCCAGAGAATGAAAGCTGATTACAGCTACGCGGCCGCCTTTCTTCAACAAAGGTACTGCTTCACTCAAAGCCCGTTTCAATTCGTCAAGTTCATCATTCACCGCTATCCGCAAAGCCTGAAAACACTTTGTCGGCGTGGGTAATTTACCCGGACGGCTTTTTCCCAAAACGCTTTCACAAAAACCCGCGAACTCAAGCGTTCTCTCAAAAGGCTTCTCTTCACGTCTTTCCACAATCGCCCGCGCTAAACGCCTGCTGCGGCGTTCTTCGCCGTATTCATAAAAAATACGGGCCAATTCTGTTTCCGCTCTATAATTGAGAATGCGGCTGGCTGTAATCTGCGAGCGTTTATCCATTCGCATGTCAAGCGGTCCGTCCAGCCGGAGCGCGAATCCTCGTTTAGAATCATCTATTTGAGGAGAAGACACTCCCACATCCAGCAAAATAGCGTCAACAGAATCCCAGCCGATTTCATTTGCGGAATTCGCCAGTTCACTGAAGTTGCCGCGCACGAGATTAACACGTTTACCGGCAAACTTTAAATTTTCTTTGGCTCGTTCCAGCGCGTCGCCGTCACGATCAATTCCCAAAAGTTCCGCCTGCGGATTCGCTTTTAATATCAAAGAACTATGACCGCCGCTGCCGAGTGTGCCGTCAATTATCCGGCACGGACCATCGAAAGTCAAATATTCAAGCACCTCTCGATATAAAACCGGAAGATGTTTAAAGCCATCTTTACTTGTCGCGAATTGCTCTTCATTCATTATTTTTTCCCAAGATTATTCAGGAGCATTTGCGTCAAATCATCACTCGTTTCACTTATTTTCTGGAGCTCATCCAGATAAACATCATTATTGGTACTTTGTTTTTCCCATGCTTCAGGAGCGCATAATTTAATGTGGCTCACCGCACCGATTAACTTCAATTGTTTCTCGACGCCGATAGCATCAAGCAAAGCACGTTCGATTTTTACACGTCCCTGTTTATCACAACGGCAGTCGCGAGCCCGCGAGCCTATGCGCGCTAAAGCTTCCTGCGCTTCACGGTTAGCCAAAGCCAGACGTCTTGCTTTAAGAAGGAATTCACGAAAAGTTTCAAAAGGGAATAATAATAGATCGTTATCTCTGCCGGGAAAAAGAATAAGTCTGGTAGTCCCGTCGCGATGCCGCCAGTCACTGGGAATAGAAAAACGACATTGGCTGTCAAGCGAATATTCAAACTCGCCTAAAAAAAACAGTTCATCCTGATGCGCGTTATTCATTTTACTATTCCTTCCTAATATGTTCCTGCCTTCTCCTAACTTACCCTTTATCTCCCTATACTACCCTAATATAGTGCAGGGCAACACTTTTTACAACTTTTATGAAGTTTTTTTCGCTTTTTTTTATACGATGTAGAAATTTTAGGTGAAATCGCACTTAAAAAAATAGAGAATATCTCCTTGTACATTGTTATTGTTACTTTTCACGATTAATCTTGGCAGCATGGAGTCCTCAGTATAAAACTCCAATGATGACAAGATTTAAATCGTGAAAAAAGATAAATTTGTGGTACGGT
>DAOWBJ010000253.1 GCA_030634125.1 Victivallales bacterium | reverse complement strand
TGGCAATGGTGTTATTCTGGTCAACTGTTCAACACTTGCAGGTTATGTACATGTAGGTGACCGCGCCATTCTTTCCGCATATTCGGCTATACATCAATTCTGCAGAGTCGGACGTCTGGTAATGATTAGTGCCTGTTCTGTATTTTCCCAGGATATCGCGCCCTTTGTTATGGCTGAAGGCCGTAACGGCAGCATTATGGGCATCAATATAATCGGCTGTAAACGGGCGGGTATGAGTAAAGAAACGATTAAAGTTCTGCGTGAACTTTACAAAATTTACTTTCGTTCAGGTCTGAACGCGACTAATGCGGTAGCAAAGATTAAAGAAGAACTGCCGCAAATTCCTGAAGTTCTGGAATTTCTCACCTTTTTAGAAACCAGCAAACGCGGAGTTCATCAAGCTAGAACTCCTGAGAAACGCGCTTAATTAATATTGCAACGGAGATTTATATAATGCTGGAAGCTTTAAAAAGGAATCCTTATTTTACGCGACGCAAAGGACCTGTAGTTCTGATGATTATGGACGGCGTCGGTTTTGGTAAATACAATGACGGCGACGCTTTTCTGAAAGCATACACGCCTGAATTAGATAATCTGATGAAAACATGTTCTTTTACTGAATTAAAAGCACACGGCAAAGCCGTGGGGATGCCTTCGGATGAAGATATGGGCAATAGCGAAGTCGGACATAACGCAATCGGCTGCGGCCGGGTTTTTGCCCAGGGCGCGAAACTTGTGGAAGCTGCTATAGATTCAAAAAGCATGTTCCAGGGCGAAACATGGAAAAAAATCATTGACAACTGTAAGGCGAAGAACAGTACTCTGCATTTTCTCGGACTTTTCTCAGACGGCAATGTTCACAGCAATATTAATCATCTAAAAGCTATGCTCGAAGAAGCAAAAGCTGCAGGTATTGTCAAAGCCCGCATACATATTTTACTTGACGGACGCGATGTCCCGGCTACTTCTGCTATGAAATATGTCGATCCTTTTGAAGAATTCTTAACTGGTCTCAATACGAATGGTACTGATTTCAGAATAGCTTCCGGCGGCGGCCGCATGGTTATAACTATGGATCGCTATAACGCTAACTGGGATATGGTTCGCAAAGGCTGGGATACGCATGTCCTCGGCAAAGGACCATACTACCAAAGCGCACATGAAGCTATTGAAGATTTACGCGCGAAAAACCAAGGTGTTCTCGATCAGGATTTACCTCCGTTTGTTATTTCTGAAGATGGTAAAACTCCAGTCGGCGCGGTTGAAGACGGCGATGCTTTTATATTCTTTAATTTCAGGGGAGACCGCTCTCAGGAAATCACTATGGCATTTGATATGGGTGGCGAATTCGATAAATTTGACCGTGTCAGAGTCCCGGAAGTTATTTATGCCGGTATGATGGAATACGACGCTGATCTGCATATTCCTAAAAAATATCTGGTTACACCACCTAAAATTGATCGTACCATGGGTGAATACCTTTGCGCGTGCGGCGAAAAACAATTAGCGATAAGCGAAACTCAAAAATTCGGTCATGTTACCTATTTCTTTAACGGTAATAAAAGCGGTAAATTTGATGGCAGTCTGGAAGATTATATTGAAGTTCCATCAGATGTAGTTCCATTTGAACAACGCCCCTGGATGAAATCCGCGGAAATCACTGATAAAGTAGTTGAAGCTGTTGAAAGCGGTGAATACGGCATGATTCGCCTGAACTACCCGAATGGTGATATGGTCGGTCATACGGGAGTCTATCAGGCGGTACTGGTCTCACTGGGTGCTCTTGACATCGCAGTCAAACGTGTCCGCGAGGCACTTGAGAAAGTCGGTGGAATATTAATTATTACCGCTGACCACGGCAATGCCGATGATATGTATGAACATAGTAAAGCCGGTGAAATAAAGCATGACGACAATGGTAATATTTGTGCCAAAACAAGTCATTCATTAAATCCGGTGCCATGCATAATTTATGATCCGGCAAACAAGGGCGAATACAAAACCAAGCTGAAATCCGGACTCGGAATAAGTTCATTAGCCGCAACCTGTATTGAATTACTGGGTTACGAAGCCCCTGAATTTTATGATTCCAGCGTATTAAATATGAAATAATGTTTCTATTATGAAAACTTCACAAAACGGACAGGAAGAATACAGTCACAAGTCGCGGAAACTCGCAATTCTTTCCGCCTGCTTCGGTTCTGTATCCGCAATAATGATCCAGGACAGCGCGGTAATAATTCTTTTTGCCGGTATGCTTGGTGCGGACAGCATGTTGTCTATGATAACAACCGCTTTGTTTGGTGTGATGAATTGTTTCTTTTTACTTCCCGCGGCTTATTTCGTAGCGCGAATTGGTTATAAACTTTCAATTATTAGATCAACACAACTGGGAGCACTTGCGGTAATTGCGTTGGCATTCACCCCGCTTCTGGCACCGTTCGCCAAATACGGCATGATTATATGTTTGATATGCTTTGGAGCCTTGATGACAATTTATGTAGCGGCATGGTTTCCATTTTTGGATGAGTTTTTACCGAAAAAAGACCGTAGCCGCTTTTTTGGAATGCTGCGTTTTTCGTGGCAGTCATGTTGTGTCGCCTTTTTCTTTGTCTGTGGTCTGGTCATGGGGAAAACTCCGGATTTATGGGTATTGCAAACGATAATCGTGATTACCGCAATTGCCTTATTAGGCAGGGTATATTTTGTAAATAAAATAGATGTCAACGAAGCTGACCGCAAACCGTTGAATTTCCGTTACGGTCTGGAATTGGTATTAGCTAATAAACCACTGGTGGGATTTTCAGTATATCTTGCATTCTTGTATCTTGCGGCTCAGGGAACGATGCCCTTGACTTATATTTATCTCAAAAACTATGTCCATACACCGGATAATGTTGTAGTGATAATTTCGTCACTGGCACTAAGCGGTACAATAATCGGCTTTCTTTGTGCCGGCCGAATGATCAGCCGGCTTGGTGTTAAAAAAATGTTATTGTCAGTTCATCTGGCGTTTGCGCTAATCAACTTCATGTTGTTCGCGTTCAGCGGTTCCGGTACTGCTTCGCTTGTTATTATCACTATACTGCTGGTGTTTTACGGTTTTTTTGTAGCGATATCCTCGGTGGCGGCAAGTTCAGAAATGATGGCTTTGGCAAATCCTGACAATAAAGCATTAGCTATGGCGTTCTGCGTCAGCATGTGTTCAGCAGGTTTAGGCGGAGCCAGACTTTTGTCCTCTGTAATAATCGGCTCCGGTGTTTTAGCTCCTGAATGGAGCATAGGAACAATGAAATTCAGCATGTTCCACACCATGTACCTGGGCTATGGTCTGGGAATCTTGTTTGTCTGTGTACTCCTGGTGATAGTTCCGGCAATCTTCCCGAAAGGTGAATATCATTACGTCCCGTAAACAGTCTATTATCTAGAGCCTGTCCCATTTAGGGCGTTTTTCGCCAGAGCTTGATAAGCTAATCTGCCCAAGTTGCAAAAAGATGAAAAAAGTAGTAAAAATTGCGAAATT
>DAOWBJ010000172.1 GCA_030634125.1 Victivallales bacterium | reverse complement strand
CTTAGTATCTGTTAATAAATAAATGATATTTTATTTTCTTTGAAGATTGTTGTTTTTATTTTCTATGCTATACTTTTGTATGGATAAAATATTAGAAATTAAAACTAAGTTTGATAAGATAAAGCATTCATTAAACGAATGTGCGCGTAGGCTTTGGGTTGCGAGCGAAGCAAGTGCTATTGGTCGAGGTGGAGTAATTATTGTGTTTCGGGCAACAGGTGTAGCCAAAACCACTATTTCAAGAGGTATAGCAGAATTAAAAACAGGTAAGCTTATGCCAATAGGTAAAATCAGAAAAAGTGGCGGTGGTCGTAAAAGGCTTGAAAATATACATGGACATTTACTATCAAAAATCGAAAAACTGGTTGCCCCTGAAACTCGCGGAGACCCTGAATCACCATTGCGATGGACAACAAAAAGCACTAGAAATATATCAAAGACTTTGGAGAATGATAATATCTCAATAAGCCATGTGAAAATCGCAAGTATTCTAAAATCAATGGGATACAGCCTGCAATCAACTCGAAAAATAAATGAAGGAAAATCACATCCAGATCGTGATAAACAATTTAAATATATAAACACGCAGACAATTGAATTTCAAAATCAAGGATTGCCGGTTATTTCAATTGATGCTAAAAAGAAAGAATTAATAGGTAACTTTACAAATAGAGGAAAAGAATATCAGCCATCTGGCAAGCCTGAACAGGTAAATGTTTATGACTTTCCGTCTTTTGCAACAGGAAAAGCCACGCCATACGGCATTTACGACATTACTCATAATGCAGGATGGGTGAATGTAGGAATCAGTAAAGATACTGCTCAGTTTGCAGTTTCGGCGATTAGAAGTTGGTGGATGGAAATGGGAATAAAAATGTACCCTAAAGCTAAAAAAATTCTCATCCATGCAGACGGAGGCGGGAGTAATGGAAGTCGGAATCGCTTATGGAAACGTGAATTGCAGTCATTTTGTACAGATTGCAATATTGAAGTAACTGTTAGTCATTTTCCGCCAGGAACAAGCAAATGGAACAAGATAGAGCATAGACTATTTTCACAGATTACCAAAAACTGGCGCGGAAAACCACTTAAATCAATTGAGATCATTGTTAACTTAATTGGCTCTACATCGACCAGTAAAGGCTTGACGGTAAAAGCGACTCTTGATTCAAAAGAATATGAAAGCGGAATAAGAGTAACTGATAAAGAATTGAGCAAGATTAATATAATCCGGCATGCCTTTCATGGTAAGGATTGGAACTATACGATAAAGCCAGAAAGATAGCGTTTATTTAATTACAGACACTTACCGGATCAAGCATAACATTCTCCGAGTTTATTTATAATCTCTTTTTTTCTTAGCATGGGTACCGCCGGTAACATATATTTTACCGCTTTTAGGTGCTCGGACTATGGCTGGAACCGTTGTGGTGCGTTTGTAGACAGTTTCTTCATCTATTTTTCCATCAACATCTATAATTAAATAAACAAATATTTTGGGAGACATCGGAATCATAAGATGTAAACGGCTCATATAATCAACTTCATGTGTAATGCGTTCCTCGCCAAGAGCATGGCTGAGAAAAAGAACACTATAGACACGTTTTTTGTCTTCAATAACCAGATAATTGCTTCTTTTACTGCCCTCGAGCAAAGATATTAGTTTATAGGTGCGTGTTTTAATTTTATCTTTTTTGTTTAGCAGCATGAATTCTGGAATCCCGACGGGTCTTTTCCAGACGGTCATTCCTTTTTTAACTTCAAAGACCGCGGTTTTTGAGCGGTAAACATCTTCAAACATATTATGTTCGACATATGCGTATACACGGTAAGTACCACATTTTTTTAATTTATAAAAACTGTTGACAGGGACAATAAAATCCTTGTATTCTCCGGCATTGAGAATAACACCGGTCATTGGGTATGATGCCTCGCTGATTGCCGGCACCCGCATGTCTTTGCTGTCTATGATTTTGAAGAGCAGTTTTCCCTGAAGACGTTTGTCGTCGCCGAAAACAATAGCGTGTCCACTATTATTGCGGATAGTGACTTTTGCATATATTTTTTCGTATTGAAGATAATGCGTGCGATTAATTTTCAGCGACATTGCAAGTTGAGCACTGCATAAAGACGACATTGTGACCAATAAGGTCAATAACAAAAATGCTTTCATTTTAATTTTCATTAGCTTCTCCGCTTTTAATGTAATTATTTAATGTACTGATAAGTTCTGAAATGTCAAGATCATGACATTGATATGAACCTGCCGGGCAAGTTCTTTTCAGGCATTTTATGCATTTCAGGTCACGTTGAAAGATATGGTGAAAATCCCCGTAAGGCCCGGTTTTGTCAGGATCAGTCGGACCGAATACGGCGAACACTGTTTTTTGCAGTGCCGCGGCTATGTGAACAGGACCGCTGTCGTTGCTGAAAATAAACCGGCAATGGCGGATTGCTTCAATCATTTCTCCGATGCCGGTATCTCCGGCAATAGAGATAATGCGTTTATCTGAAGCTTTGGAAATGATTTTTTGAGCTGAAGTTTGATCATCAGGCGCACCGATAATCAGCACTTTGTAATCCGGGTTTTCTGCAAGGAAGTCCGCAGCGATGTTCGCGAAAAAATCAGGCGGCCAGCGTTTACTGTCCCAGCGGGCTCCCGGAATTATTCCCATCAATTTATTGTCAGGGCTGATGTTATGTTTTTTGAAAATTATTTCAATTTGTTTTTTGAATTTGTCAACTTGTGCTAAAGCCGGTACTTGTTTCGATGCTTTTAAGCCGGTAACAGCTTCGACAAGGGCGATATTGCGGTCGACAGCGTGGACGCATTCTTTGGGTATATGGATTTTGTGTTTGTACGCCAGGCGTGCCGCGGATTCTTTTGGCAGGGCAAAACCGCAGGTTTGCGACGAGCGGCTGAGTGAGGTGAAAATCGCACTGCGGAGCAAGCCTTGAAAATCAACAATCAGATCATATTTTTCCTTTCGCAAGTCATTTACTACTTTTATAAAGGCTGGCAGAAAGGATTTGGCTTTACCCAGACGTCGCCGGGGAAAATGGATTATGCGATTGATTTTTACCGGACAATAAGCAATAGCCTCTTCAAATTCAGGGCGCACGAACCAGTCAAGCTGTGCATGGGGAAACGCTTTGTGCAGTAGAGCAACTGCCGCGAAACAATGAAATATATCGCCCAGACTGCTGGGTTTGACAATTAATATTTTATCAATTTTTTTATTTTTGAGACCAGTCATAGTATATTTAAAATTTTGAGTCATAGATACTTATAACAAGATAAACGCTACCTTGAGCTTAAATCGAAACAGCTAAACTTATAAAAAAAACAAGCTTGACCGCTTGTCAATTACAGACAGCTATTAATTACCTGTTTCCAGGCGTAAAGCTAACCTTTCCGGCAGGCCGGCCGCTAAAATTTTTCGTTGTGCCGACGCGATATCATAAGGTATGCGATACCTGGTCACGGTTTTTTCACTTGAGTCATAAATGGCGAAAGACGCGCGTGGATCACGATTACGCGGCTGACCGATACTGCCGACGTTGAATAAATATTTGAATCCGGTTTGGATGGAAACAGTTAAGCTGTCTGCTTCATTTACATCTTTCGGGAAAACTCCTTCTTCCGGGTCATAAGCCCAGCCGGGTATTTCGTCAATAGGATTTTCGGTCATCGAGGATATTGGTTTTTTACAAAAGGCAATGGGAACATGAGAATGACCGCAGAAACATAGTTGGGTAAATTGATAAGCAAAATTATCAGTCGCGTGATGAGCGTCAAAAATATATCCCCAGTTATCAGGAGAATCTAACGTGGCGTGAACAATGGTCATGTTTGTTCCTTGAACAGTCGCACGGTATGGAAGTCCCGCCAGCCATTCCAATTCGTCTTGAGTAAGCTGTTCTTTAGTCCACAATACAGCTTTTTTAGCATGCGGGTTAAAGCCTTCGAGTGAGCCGTCGTCATTTGAAGCGTATTCGTCGTGGTTTCCTTTGACGACAGCTACCGGTTTGACGGCACGCAGCATCTCAATACATTCGCTGGGTTCCGCGTTGTAACCAACTGTATCACCGAGACATATATATTTGTCAATACCTTCTTCCCCGCATTTTTCCAATACCGCGCTGAATGCATCTGTGTTTGCGTGAATGTCACTTAAAATCGCATATTTCGCCATCTAATAATCAAAGTCCTTTAAATTACTTTTCTACAATAAGAGAATCTACCGGATAATCACCAAGTATTTGCCGTCCATTTAGAAATTCCAGTTCGATAACAAATTCAATTCCAATAATTTGAGCTTCGAGTTTTTCCAGTAATTTAACGGCTGCCGCGACAGTACCGCCGGTAGCCAGTAAATCATCTATTAATAAAACTTTGGCACCGGCAGGTACAGCATCAGTATGAACTTCAATTTCCGCTGAACCATATTCTAAATCATATTCTTCTGAAAAAGTTTTATAAGGCAGTTTGCCTTTTTTTCTGATAGGAACAAAACCGCATCCGAGTTTTGTAGCTAAAGCTCCGCCGAAAATAAATCCGCGTGCATCAACAGCTGCAATATAATCAGGGGGGGAGACAGTATATCTTTCCGCCAATAAATCAATTGTCAATTGAAAAAGATCCGAATCCTGAAGGATAGGAGTTGTGTCAATATAGACGATTCCCTTTTTGGGAAAATCAGGAATTCTCCGTAACGCTTTTTCCAATTTTTCTACATTCATTATTGTCTCTTTTGTTTCAATTTACTTATACAAAAAAACACGATAGCAGAATAAGCCGGATCCTGTTCCTCTT
>DAOWBJ010000255.1 GCA_030634125.1 Victivallales bacterium | reverse complement strand
GATGCCCAGGAGGGAGAATTAACCAAAATGCGTTAAGGCATGATAAATCAGAATTCATTAGAAACCCCCGCCCGGAATATAGAGCTTATCACTGATATAATTACCGGTAAAGGTGAAAAAGAAAACGGCGGCAGTGAACGCGCGTCAACTCTATCTGATTTATTTGAAGCCCTTATCGGAGCCTTTTATCTGGACACTGATCTGGAAACGGTTAAAGAATTTATTCTTAAACTTGTTAAAAATGAATTTCCCGATCCCCAAAAACTGCTTTTAGACCTGAATCCTAAAGGGATTCTGCAGGAATATTCTCAAAAGAAATGGAACGAACCGCCGATATACAATATTCTATCAGTCAGCGGTCCGGATCATGCTCCAGTTTTCACCGTTGAGGTGACCGTAGACCAGACAAGTTCCACTGGTACAGCGTCAAGCCGCAAGCAGGCAGAGATCGAAGCAGCTAAAAATGCCATATTAATCATTTCAAAAACCGATCCTGACTGTTTCTAAAAAGAGGACTAGAGTAATGACTTATAATTTAAGTTTCCCGGGGAAAACTATTTTTGGAGCCGGTTCTGTAGAAAATTTGGCTAACGAACTGCCAAGTGAAGCTAAATTATTACTGGTTGCCGGAAAACATGCCGAAAAATCCGGGCTTATTAACAGGATTACACAAATTCTGTCCGATTTTGAACTTTTTACTTTGTGCGGCGTGCAGGCGGAACCGCCGCTCTCCGCGGTTGATGAAATCAATATCCTTGGCCGCGCGAACAATATATCAGCGATTATCGCTGTCGGCGGAGGCAGTGTGATTGATGCCGCCAAAGCCGCCGCCGCGATTATTCCCCTGGACGGCGAAACCAGCGACTATTTCTATGGCAGAAAATCCATTCCCGGTCAAGGATTATTTTTCGCGGCTTTACCGACTACCGCCGGAACCGGTACGGAAGCCACTCCGAATTCTGTTTTGACTGATCCTGAAACTGAGATTAAAAAATCAATTCGCCATGACACTATGTTCCCCGATTTAGCTATTATTGACCCTGAATTAACTTATACCTGCCCGCGCGATCTGACTGCTCACAGCGGACTTGACGCTCTGACTCAGGCAATCGAATCTTATATCTCACGCGGCGCGAACAGTGTCTCAAAAGCTCTCGCCGCCAAAGCAGCGCAGCTGCTTTTTAACGCGCTCCCGATAGTTTGTGCTGATCTCAAAAACCAAAGTGCCCGCAACGACATGGCTGAAGGCAGTATGATTACAGCATTGGCTTTCGCGCAAAGCAGTTTGGGCTCGGTACATGGTTTGGGTCATCCGCTCGGAAGTAAACTGCATATTCCTCATGGTTTGTGCTGCGCTATTTTGCTGCCAAAAATTCTGCGCTGGAATCAGGACTTTTGTTCTGAAGCTCTGAACGAGCTCGCTTTAAGCTGTGGCTGTGCGGACGGAAATGATTTTATCGAGCAAATTGAAAAACTGTGTAAAGACCTGGATATTCCTGATAATTTCAGGAAATTCGGAATCAGTTCAGATATTTTCCCGTTTGTTTTAAAAAATTGCCGCAGCGGAAGTATGCGCAGCAATCCGCGACATTTTGAAGATACTGAAATACTGGAAATACTGGAATCACTTTTATGAACAAATCCCGATTTAAGAAAATGCTTGCCTTAGGTCCTAATCCCGCCTGGCAGAAAACTTTATTTTTCAACGAACTCTGTCCCGGCGAAGTAAACCGCGCTCACGACATGCAGAGTTTCGCGTCCGGCAAAGGTATTAATTTTTGCCGCGCCGCCAGATGCTGGGGAAATGAGCAAGTCGAACTTCTGCAGTTTGCCGGCGGCGATACCGGCAAACAACTTTGTCAATATCTGGAAGAAGAAGGAATTCGGAATCAAACAGTACAGATAAAACAGGCTACCCGTACCTGCTACACATGTTTATCCGTCGATCAAGCCATGACAGAGTTGATCGAACCGTCATCCCCGATCAGAGAAAGCGAAATACAGCAATATCATGATTTACTGCGCCGGAATATTAATCGTTTTGAAGGAGCTGCATTTTGCGGCACATTGCCGACCGGGAGCTCAATTGAAATTTACCGCTGTGCCGCTGAAATAATTAAAGAAGCGAATTTGCCCCTGCTGATAGATTCGTGGCAAAATATCGCGCCCGTTCTCGAAATCGGCGGGAATATTATTTTCAAAGTCAACGCTGAAGAAATAAAGCTGGTCGCCAATGAAAAAGATACTATTGACGCTATACGAACTCTTCTGAATAAATATGATTTAGAAGCAGTCGCGGTTACCGACGGACCCGGCAAGGCGTATTTAGCCTGTGGCGGTAAACTGTATATTTACGAGTTGCCGCTATTGGATAAAATAGTAAGCTCTCTGGGCTGCGGCGATACCAACGCGGCAATATTTTTCAGCGAATACCTTGCGGGGACTTCCCCGGAAGAAGCCTTTGCCAGGGGTCTGGCGGCGGCATCCGCGAATTGTCATAGCGCCACTTGCGGAGATTTTATTGAAGAAACCGCTGCGGAACTGTATGCAAAAATTAAAATCAATGCTACTATATTATAGCTTATAAACTTATACAGGAGTAAAAAATGGAACAGGATACGGGAAAAAATGTTCAGCCTCAAATGGGAAATGCAACTGTTAATAATCAGAAAAAAACTCCTGGCTGCCTTTGGTTCGCTTTGGGGTTTGTGGCTTTCTGCTTTGTTGTTTTTGGAGCCGCCGCGATCTTTGCCGCTGTCATAGCGAGTGCTTTCTCCAACATCAAGGAAACAAGTAACGATCAATTCGAATCATACGAACGCAAATTTATTTCCGGCAATAAATCTTCACGCAATACTATTCTGGTAATACCGGTAAATGGCATAATTGTTGCCGGCGAAGACCCATCTCCATTCGCGTCGTCAATGGCTTCCGCGGAAAAAATCTGCAAAAACCTGAAAATGGCTAAAAAAGACAAATCCGTCAAAGCTGTTATCATGCATATAAATTCACCGGGCGGCGAAGTCGTTGCCAGCGATCAAATACATCATGCCGTTATGGAAGTCCGCAAATCCGGGAAACCAGTAGTCGCCGTAATCGGTACTATGGGTGCCAGCGGCGGATATTACATTGCCTGTGCCAGTGACAAAATCATTGCTCACCGCCTGTCCATCACCGGCAGTATCGGGGTCATTATTCAAAACTTTAAATATTACGACCTGTTGAAAAAAATAGGCGTGAAAAGCGACACTTACACTTCATGTAAATACAAAGACATTCTAAGTGGAGCCCGCGAGGAAAAACCCGGTGAACGCGCTATTATTCAAGACCATATCGACAAAGTTTACAAAGCTTTTATTAAAATAGTCGCTGACGGCAGACCTCTATTGACTGTTAAAGGACTTCAAAATTCAATTATAAGCGATGGACGGATTTTTCTCGGTTCAGAAGCCTTAAAGTTAAAATTAATTGATCAGCTCGGATTTTTTGAGGACGG
>DAOWBJ010000195.1 GCA_030634125.1 Victivallales bacterium | reverse complement strand
GAGATATATAGGATTATGACGAAAAAAGCTGAACGAGCTAAATGTATTATTAATGCTGAAGAATGCAAGGGCTGTGAGCGTTGCGTGAATGCCTGTCCTAAATCTGTTTTGCGGATGGGGAAGGCTTTTAATTTCATGGGTTTCCCTTATGCGGTTTATGCGGGGTCGGGCTGTATTGGCTGCGCCGCGTGTTTTTATACTTGTCCCGAGCCTGGCGCGATAACGATTGTGAAAATCACAGAGGAGGATTAACAGCTGATGGAATATACTAACAAAATGTTATTAAAAGGTAATGAAGCGGTAATTTACGGAGCTTTGCTGGCCGGCTGTGATTCTTATTTTGGTTACCCGATTACGCCGGCGAGCGAAATAGCTCATTCCGCCGCTTTGCTTTTCCCCCGTCTGGGGCGTGTTTTTTTGCAGGCTGAATCAGAAATCGGCGCGATAAATATGGTTTTAGGCGCGGCCGCTACCGGGCGCAGGACGATGACGGCTTCTTCCGGTCTGGGAATTAGTTTGAAGCAGGAAGGCGTTTCCTATATTGCCGGCAGTAACTTACCAGCGGTGATAGTTGATATTACGCGCGGTGGTCCGGGGCTGGGTAATATTGGACCTGAACAGAGCGATTACAATCAAGTGGTCAAGGGGGGAGGACACGGCAATTACCGTTGTATTGTGCTGTCTCCCGGGTCGGTGCAGGAAATGTGTGATTTGACAGTACTGGCTTTTGATCTGGCGGATAAATACCTTATTCCTGTTTATGTGATGGCTGACGGGGTTATCGGGCAGATGATGGAGTCTTTGACTTTGCCCGAACCCGCCGCGGTTAAACACGAGCTTCCTGACTGGTCTCTGGATCCCGCGAAAGACCGTAATAATCTTGTAACCTCAATTTTTCTAAAATACGACCGTCTGGAAGAAGTAAATATAGCTTTGCAGGAAAAATATAAGCTTATCAGCGAACAGGAACAGCGTGTGGAAGAGTATTTGATGGATGATGCCGGGATTGTTTTTGTCGCCTATGGAATTTGCGCGCGTCTGGCGCATTCAGCGGTTGAGATTCTGCGCGACAAAGGTGTTAAAGCGGGATTGATTCGACCAATTACTTTATTTCCGTTTCCTGTTGATGCTCTGAACAAGGCGAAAAAGAAAGCGGAGCTGTTTTTGAGTGTTGAATTAAGTAACGGTCAAATGATTGACGATATAAAGCTGACACTGGAATGTTCTGTACCGGTAAAATTGATTAATCGAATGGGAGGAAATATTCCTACGATTGATGAACTGGTGGACAGAAGCCTTGGCGCGATAAAAGAATTGAAAGAGGATGGTAAATAATTATGATTGAAACAGTTACACACAGCAGACCTGAAGGTTTTTTTGATACATTCGAACGTCGTCCGGGACCGATCAAAAAGAATATGCATTATTGTCCCGGGTGCGGACATGGTATTTTGCAGAAATTGATCGCCGAAGCCATCAGTGATTTAAAAATCAAAGACAAAACTATTTTTATTTCTCCGGTTGGTTGTTCGGTGTTCAGTTATTATTATTTTGATTGTTTCGGCATTTCCGTGCCGCATGGACGGGCTCCGGCAGTAGCTACGGGAATGGCCCGCAGCAATCCTGACAGCATTGTTATTTCATATCAGGGCGATGGCGACCTGGGTGCGATCGGGTTCAATAATTTTATCCAGGCGGCTAACCGCGGTGAAAATATGTGCGTATTTTTTGTCAACAACGCGATTTACGGCATGACCGGCGGGCAAATGGCGCCGACTACTCTGCCGGGACAAAAAACCGTAACTTCACCCTACGGGCGTTCGATTGCCAATGAGGGATACCCCTTGAAGGTTTCTGAAATGGTAGCCGCGCTGGACTCTCCGGTTTATGTGGAGCGTGCCGCTTTGAGTACGACAAAAAACATCATGAATGCCCGCAAGGCGGTTCGCAAAGCTTTGCGCAATACTATTGACCGCAAAGGTTTTTCAATGGTTGAGTTTCTTTCCGGCTGTCCGATTAATTTGAAGCTGGGCGCTAATGAGATGAATGAGTTTATCAATACTCAAATGATGTCATACTTTCCGCTTGGACGTCTCAAAGACATAGCCGATGACCGTGATCCGATTCGTCGTCCGGTCGGGATTTACAAAAGTAAAAAAGTAAAAGAATTACTTTACCCGGTAAGTGTCGAGAAATGTGTTGCGCCTGATTTTAAAAATAAATCTGAGATATTCGAGAAACAGCGCAAGATAAAGCTTGGCGGTTTTGGAGGGCAGGGAGTTCTGTCTTTGGGAAAAATGATCGCGACAATGGGTAAATTGCGCAATTTCAATGTTTCATGGCTTCCGTCTTATGGTCCCGAAATGCGTGGTGGAACCGCAAATTGTTCAGTAATCATCCACCGCAAAAAGATAGGATCACCGATTATAGACAAAAACTGTAATCTTTTGATTGTCCTGAATCAGCCGTCAATGAAGAAATTTCTGCCTGAATTGAAGGAAAATGGTGTTTTGATTTACGACAGTACGACGATTGAGAAACCTGACTGCACTCCTGACAAAAAAGTTTACGCGGTTGACGCGTCGAATATAGCTAAAAAAATCGGCAGCTTAAAATACGCCAATTCGGTAATTTTAGGAGCCCTGGCGGCGGTCATGGGTTCAAATTTCCTGACTCCCGCGGATCAAATTGATTTTGACAGGACTTTTGAAGAGGCGATTATGGATTGTTTCAGCGATAAGGAAACCATCATCAAACTGAATATCGAAGCTTTCTACGCCGGTCAAAAAGCCGTCATGGATTCCCGCAAGAAGAACCCGAAGCAAGCATCGCGCTTATCGAAGGCGGACTTGACTATGAGCTTAAAATGAAAGATTATCCGCATCATTCGTTTACTATTTTAGCAGAAAATGTTTAAAATTTTGTCATATTAGCGATTATTTTTTCGGAATTGCCGCGGGGTCAGGTTGTATACCCGGCGGAATTGCCGGGTCAGATAGTTGGAATCGTGGAAACCGCATTGAACGGATATTTCGCCTGAAGATGCCTCGGTTTCGATTAATAATTCCGCGGCTTTTTGAAGACGTATGCGGATTAGATAATCTATCGGCGAATAGCCGGTAGCGTCCTTGAAGGCTACTATTAAAGAACTTTTTGACATGCCCGCGACTTTGGAGAGCTGCGCTATGTTCCAGTCTTTCTGATATTGAGTTTCCAGTCTGCCGATGATTTTTCCTATCCGGTAAAGCGCCTGGGCCTGTGGAATATCCACTTTGGAATATTGTCTTGAAAAAAATACAATCAATTCCAGCAGCATGCTTAATATGAGAGTGTCATGCCCCGGTAACTGATGTTCCTGTTCATTGCGTATTTTGTGGACGATTGTTTCAACATGCGCGAGTGAACGCCGGCTGATACGCAAACGGCTTTTGAAACGGTGCCGCCGCCGGTAAGCCGGTTCCAGTAAAAACATCGCGTTGTATCCGGCGTCGCCCTGCAGGTTTTTGAAAGAATGCTGTAAACGGCGGTTGTCGTACATTATATTGTGCATTGTCAAGCCGTGCCGTTCTTTAAAATAATGTTTGGTTTTCCCCTGAAAAACAAAAATATCTCCAGCCGAAACCGGATAATCAATTCCATCAATCGAGTGCGTGCCGTAGCCTTCGGTGATAATCACTAATTCAGCGAAATCATGCCAATGTTCCACATCTGTCAAGTCGCCCGGATGCTGGTGATGTTGATCCCCATGAATGCTCCGCAAAGTTATCGGATAGGCATTTTCTTTAAAAAAATCTCTGCTTAACGCTTGTATAGCTTTCATTTTTTTATGTTTTTGGAATATTGTGCTGTTTTTTAATAATATTGTTAAGGTTTTATCAAAAGTCAAGTGATATTCTAAATATTACAATGTGCCCAACTATACATAAACAATATAATAAGGAGATTTTATTATGGCTGGTACTTTTAGATTTTCGTTTGGTCCCTGGAACATTCATGAAGGCGCGGATCCGTTCGGTCCTGAAGTTCGTGAATCAATCGCGTTTAATGACAAACTTCAAACATATAAAGATTTGGGCTTTGACGGTGTGCAATTCCATGATGATGATGCAGTTCCGACAATGAATGATTTGAGCGCCGCTCAAATGATCAGTGAAGCGGCGGCAGTAAAAGCCAAGCTTGACGCTAAAGGCTTAGTAGCTGAATTTGTAGCTCCGCGCATGTGGGAAGATCCCCGTACTATCGACGGCGGCTATACTAATAACGATCCTGAGCTGCGTGAATACGCAATTGACCGCAGTAAACGCTGTATTGACATCGCCAGAGCTCTGGGAACTAAGAATATCGTCCTGTGGCTGGCGCGTGAAGGTACATATATCCGTGAAGCCAAAGATTCTGTATGGGCTGCTGAAAAAATCGCTGAAGCTCTGCAAACCATGCTGGATTATGATCCTGAAATCCGCATTATGATCGAAGCTAAACCAAATGAACCAATGGATCATACTTATATTCCTACTACTGGTCATGCTATTGGTTTAGG
>DAOWBJ010000165.1 GCA_030634125.1 Victivallales bacterium | reverse complement strand
TAGTCGCGAGTGCAGCCTTGCACCGCGACCTTTGCGCTTGACAAGGTCAATAACTTTAGTCAATCAAAAGTCTCTGTCACGGAGCAAACTGCTCCTGTGAATACTTTTTACAAGCATGCTTTATTCTTCCAAAGCCTGTAGAGTTTTTATCTTCAAGAGAGCTAAAAAAGAATTTGTTACCAGAAGCGGATGGTTTAAAAAAATCTAGCAAGTAAATTGACCGCTCGAATGCTCGCATCTTTAAAAAACCAAGCAAGTTTGACTGGACTTTAAAGGTTTACTGATGATAAACTCAACTTCCTCGCAAAAGTATATCCATAAACGAGGGCGACGTTCGCCTATTCTTTTACGGTTGGCTGTACTCCGTATTTATGACACTCCAGGAGATATTTCATTGCGGCATCTGCGTCTGGAACGATTTTGTATAAATTAATATCAGATTCTTCAATAGCACCGCTTTCCAATAAACCTTTATTGAGCTCTCTAAATATCTTTTGCCAGAAATCTCCACCAACTATGACTATTGGAATACGGTTGATTTTGCCCGTTTGAACCAAAGTGATTGATTCAAAGAACTCATCCAAAGTGCCGTAGCCTCCCGGGAAAACGACGACACCAAGCGTGTATTTGAGGAAACATACCTTTCTGATGAAAAAATAACGGAAAGATAAACTGTGGGTTTGGAATTTGTTGGGAGTTTGCTCGTGAGGCAATTCTATATTGAGCCCGATAGAATCTCCGCCGGCTTCGTAAGCTCCCTTGTTGACCGCTCTCATAATGCCCTCTCCGCCGCCGGAAATAACCCCGTAGCCGTTTTCCGCCAGAATCCGGCCCATTTTTTCAGCTTCTTTATAGGCGGGTGAATCCGGCTTTGTCCGGGCTGAACCAAAAACCGTAACCAGCGGGCCCTGCTGGGACATAGTTTCGAAGGCTTCTACAAATTCCGCCATAATTCTGAAAATTCGCCATGTGTCGTTGTTGGTAAAATCACCCATGTTAGCGAACTCATTCTCAACCGGGTGTTTGTGATTTTTGCTTTTCATAAAAAATTCGCCTCAAAATATATATTAAAACACAAAAGAGTAAAGCTTACTACTTCCTAGAATATAGCCATTGTTTTATAGACATTCAACTTTTTAGTCTTCAGAGTGGTAAAATAAAAAAAATATTGTATATTCTATTAAAGATATTAAACAGAAATAATTTATAGGTATGGAGAAGAAAAAATGGCTCCGGTAGGTTACAATTTTAACGCGAATAAATCAACGTATCGCTCGAAAGAACGAGGCGGGAAAAATCGTAGAATAATAATTTTTACAGCTTTAACTGTTATTCTTGCAGGGATTTTGTATTTTGCGACCGGCGGCCGTAGCGAAGAGAAATCCGATGACGGCGCAAAAAAGCAATATGTATCTCTCGCACCTAAGCCTGAACAGTTTAAAACCCCGCCGCGCCTGACTGTGGAGAAAGGTCCCGGCTTTCAAACGGCGGCTGAGCAGTCTTTTCCAAAAATGGAAGCGTTATTTAACAAAGCGAGGGTGGCGTACGCACAGGAAAAGTACGCAGATGTTCGTAAATACTGTTATCAAATTTTTGACAGCCGGGAAGTGCCTGATGAAAACTCCTTGTGGAAAAAAACCGCAGAGCTGCTTGGCCGCGCGAACACAAAAATAATCTTTTCGGATTTTCATTTTCCCGAAAAAAAGCTCAATTATCATGTTAAGCCTAATGATGGTCTGCGAAAAATTGCAAGCTTGTATAATACCAGCATAGAAGCGGTTCAACGAAGCAATAATATGAAATTAACTAATCTGAACGTTCGCCTGGGTAAAACCTTTAATATTTATAAAGGCGACTGGGAAATAATTATAAGTAAGTCCAGAAGAAAGTTATATCTTTTTGACGGTAAAAAAATCTTTAAAGTATATGATGCCGGCATTGGCAAACAAAACCGAACACCAACCGGAGTATTCAAAACTGGCAAAAAAATAAAAAATCCCGACTGGGATTCGCCAAAAGGAAAAAAACTTTTCGGCGACAAAGAAAACGTTCTGGGAACACGCTGGATAAGCCTTGTTCCCAACGGGAAAACCAGTCGTCAGGTAAGCGGACTTGGAATTCACGGCACCTGGGACCCGGCAAGCATCGGTCAAGCTGAAAGTAACGGCTGCCTGAGGCTTCTAAATAAAGATGTTGAAGAGCTTTTCGCGATAATTCCCGAAGAGGGCAAATCTATTCCCGTTACAATTATAAAATAAATAAAATATCACAATAAAAGGTATTGAGTTATGGCTAAAACTTGTCTTGATTTTGAAAAACCAATTTTTGAATTAGAAAAAAAGCTGGCTGAATGGCAGGAATTCAGCTTGGTGAACGATATGGATGTAGGTGAGGAAATGAACTCTTTGCAGAAAAAAATTAAAGAGCTCATGAAAAAAACCTACACGAATCTGACACCATGGCAGAGAGTACAGCTCGCACGCCACTCCAAACGCCCCTACACTCTTGATTATATAAACAAAATATTTACAGACTTCATAGAGCTTCACGGAGACCGACGTTACAGCGACGATGCCGCGATAGTTGGCGGATTTGCCAAACTTGACGGCAAAAAAGTTATGATTATCGGTACTCAAAAAGGTCGCGACATGAAGGAAAACGTGTTTCGCAACTTTGGCCTGCCTCAACCGGAAGGCTACCGCAAAGCTCTGCGCTTGATGAAACTGGCGGAAAAATCCGGCGTGCCGATTATTACTTTTATTGATACACCGGGTGCATTTCCGGGAATAGAATCCGAAGAACGCCATATTGCTGAAGCCATCGCTGTTAACCTGCGGGAAATGTTCTCTTTGACAGTGCCGCTCATCTCTATAACTATTGGAGAAGGCGGCAGCGGAGGTGCAATTGGAATAGGTGCCGGCAACCGGATTTTAATTTTGGAAAACGCATACTATTCAGTTATTACGCCGGAAGGCTGTGCCGCTATTTTATGGAAAGACAGAAAATACTCCGAGCAGGCCGCGGACGCGTTAAATTTAACGGCCGCCAAATTAAAAGAACTCGGCATTGCTGATGAAGTTATTTCCGAACCTCTCGGCGGTGCGCACAGGGACTGTGCCGCGACTGCCGAAACTATTAAAAAATCTTTAAAATTCCACTTGGCGCAATTGGGCAAATTAAGCCCTGCCAAACTCAAAGCACAGCGACACAAAAAGTTTCGTCAAATGGGAGAATTTATGGAAGGCTCAGCCGAATAATGAAAAACGCGCTAACTGTCAGGGGTGCCGAACAAAAAGACATTCCTGTTATTCATCACCTGCTCCGCGTGTATGCCGACAAACAAATTGTTCTGCCGCGCAGCGAAGAAGAAATAGAGCATTATCTTGGTAATTTTATCGTTGCGCTCTGGAATGATGAATTATGCGGCTGTTGTGCCGTCCGGGATTTTGATAACGACCTTCTGGAAGTACGTTCTCTCGTTGTTGTTCCGGGGCTGGAAGGAAAAGGCATCGGGCGCGCTTTGGTTGAAGCGGTTATCGCCGGACTCAAATTAAACAGGACACATTTTTGCTTGTTTGCTTTAACTTATCAGGAAAAATTCTTTCAAAAGCTCGGCTTTCACCTGGTGGTAAAAAACATGTTCCCGCAAAAAATCTGGAGCGATTGTGTGAACTGCCCCAAAAAAGATAATTGCGATGAATCAGCGGTAGTTTTCCAGCATGACGGCGAATGAATTTAGAAAACAGAATAATCAAATCAAGGCTCGGTAATAGCGCTGAAGGTTCACGTCTCGATCATTATTTAGCGGAGCGTTTTACCTACCATTCTCTGGAAAAATGGCGCGAATTAATAAGCGACGGACAAATTCTGCTTAACGATAAACAATGTTTCGGGTCAACAATTCTATCCAGAAATGATGTTTTAATTTACATGCCGCGTGATCTCGAAGAGCCGCCGGTTGACTTCAATTATTCGATAGTTTACGAAGATGAACATCTTTTTGTAATCAACAAGAGCGGAAACCTGCCTTGCCACCCATCGGGTCCTTTTTTCAAACACACTTTGTGGCATCATGTCAGCACTCGTTACGGGAAGATTTATTTAATCAACCGCCTGGACCGTGAGACCTCAGGCTTACTGATAGCCGCCCGCAATCCAGAAACCGCCGGTAAATTTTCAAAACAACTGGCGCCGATGGAAAAAGAATACCGCGCGCTTGTTTTTGGTGATTTCAATAAAGCAGTTGACGCTGAAGGTTATTTGATTAAAGATACAGCGAGCGTTGTCCGCAAAAAACGACATTTTGTCTTTGCCGATAAACTCCCGGAGGACGCGGAAAAAGTTTCCGCGGTTAAAACGCTGTTCGAAGCGGTTTGGTCAAAAAATGGATTCAGCTTAGTTAAAGCAATACTAAAAACAGGTCGTTTACATCAAATAAGAGCCAGTCTTTTTTCTTTAGGCTTCCCGCTTGTCGGCGACAAGCTTTACGGCTCTGACGACCGCATATATTTAAAAATCAGAGATGACAAAATAACAGACGAAGACTGGAAGAATCTAGTTATGCGCCGACAAGCGCTGCATTCATACCGCTTGAGCTTTATCCATCCCGAAAACCTCGAAAAAATGGAATTTACCGCTCCTCTGCCGGGCGATTTTGCGTGTAGTTGAGTTGCATATTGTGATATCAGGCTTTATGGTATTGTCGAGGAGCTGCTTGTAATCAGGCATAATTAAATTGTATAGGAATTTGTTATTTTGAGGTTGTCAGTGTGAAAATTAAAAATGGATGCGAAGCATCTTTGGAGTGCGCAACCCCTGTTGCGCTTTAAAATTTGCGAGTGTTAGTTTGTGGTGTGAAATTTAAAAGCGGCGGAGGGCCGCCGCAGTCCAAAGAGCCTGGCGGCTCAGGGAAAAAGTCCCGGCGAAGCCGGTTAAGTTCTTCAT
>DAOWBJ010000068.1 GCA_030634125.1 Victivallales bacterium | reverse complement strand
TGTCCGCCTTCGTCAAAACCTATGTATCCCGGAGGCGCGCCGATTAAACGTGAAACAGTATGTTTTTCCATATATTCCGACATGTCAATGCGGATCATCGCGCGTTCGTCGTCAAAAAGATTCTCCGCCAAAGCCCGTGCCAGTTCAGTTTTACCCACTCCGGTCGGACCGAGGAAAATGAATGATGCTGTCGGACGGCTCGGGTCTTTAAGTCCTGCTCTGGCGCGAAGCACCGCGTCCGCGACTGCTTCGACCGCTTCGTCCTGACCGATTAAACGTTCGTGCAAATGATCTCCGAGTGCCAGAAGCTTGAGCTTTTCGCTTTCGATGAGCTTTTTGACCGGGATATGAGTCCATCGGCTGACTATCGCGGCGATGTCTTCTTCGCCTACTTCTTCCTGAAGCATACGGTTATCGCTGTTTTCGTTCAATTTTTCTTCAGCTTCTTTGATCTGAGCTTCGATACCTGGAATAGTACCATGGCGCAGTTCGGCGGCTTTGTCGAGATTGTATTCACGTTCCGCGCGCTCAAGACTCTGGCGGGTTAATTCCAACGTCTCACGCAGTTCGCGCAATGTCGAAATGGAATTTTTTTCATTATCCCATCTTGCCCGCAGTTCGTTGCCTTTGCTTTTTAAATCAGCCAGTTCGGCTTCAAGAGCTTCCAGACGTTTTTTAGCAGCCTTGTCTTTTTCATGTTTCAGTCCGGCGATTTCAATTTCCAACTGCATGGCACGGCGTTCGATTTCGTCGATTTCCACCGGGCAGCTGTCTATTTCGGTACGCAGTCCGGCGGCGGCCTCGTCCATTAAGTCAATAGCTTTGTCCGGCAGGAAGCGGTCAGAAATATATTTGTCTGAAAGTACCGCGGCGGCAATCAAAGCTGAGTCTTTGAACTTAATGCCGTGATGAATTTCGTAACGTTCCTTGAGCCCGCGCAAAATAGAAACCGTGTCTTCAACATTTGGCTGCTTAACGATTATTGACTGGAAACGGCGTTCGAGCGCAGTATCTTTTTCAATATATTTGCGGTACTCGTCCAGAGTTGTCGCGCCGATGCAATGCAGTTCTCCGCGGGCGAGCATTGGTTTGAGCAAATTACTCGCGTCCATTGAACCTTCGGACGCGCCAGCTCCGACGACTGTGTGCAGTTCGTCGATAAAGAGTATGATTTTACCTTCAGCCGAGCTTATTTCTTTGAGAACGGCTTTGAGGCGTTCCTCGAATTCCCCGCGAAATTTGGCTCCGGCGATAAGCGCGCCCATATCCAGCGCGACTAAACGACGGTCCTTTAATCCCTCCGGCACGTCGCCGCGGATTATACGGCGCGCGAGTCCCTCAACTATAGCGGTTTTGCCCACTCCGGGTTCACCGATTAAAACCGGATTATTTTTAGTCCGGCGTGAAAGTATTTGAATAACGCGCCTGATTTCCTCATCCCTGCCGATGACCGGATCAAGTTTGTCGTCTTCCGCCATTCGGGTTAAATCGCGGCCGTATTTTTCCAGAGCCTCGAAAGTTGCTTCGGGGTCTTGAGAAGTTACGCGCTGATTGCCGCGGACACCCTTTAAAGCTTCCAGTACCTTTTCGTTGCTGACACCGGCGTCTTTGAGTATTTTAGAACATTCGCCTGAATCCAGCAAAGCAATGAAGAAATGCTCGACACTGACGTAATCGTCCTTCATTTTTTCAGCTTCTTTAGTAGCTTTCAGCAGCAGTTCGCTGAATTCGCGTGACTGATAAACCTGTTCCGCCCCCGAACCGGTAACTGAGGGAATAGCGTTTAAAGCTTGTTCCACATCGATTTTGACGCGGGATGAGTTTACATCCATCTTCTGTAATAGGGATGTAACTAAACCATCTTCCTGATTTAATAAGGCGTGCAGGAGATGAACCGGACGCAATTCCTGTTGATTGCGTTCAATCGCTTCATTGTGAGCCGCCTGTAATGCTTCTCGTGATCTGTTTGTGAATTTTTCTATATTCATATAAATGCCTCCATTATATTTGGTTTATATGAAGCAATAAGCGTGCCAACTTAGCTGGATTATAAAAAAACCCCGGTTTAACGGGGCATTTTTTAAACCAGGATAATTATTTTTACCCTTCAATTTTGACTTTGTGAACTTTGGCGTGCTCGTGTTTCGGCAAAGTCAATTCCAGGACACCATTTTCCAGCCTGGCTTTTACATTTTCGACGTCTACCTGGTCTGAAATTTGGAATGTACGTTTGTAACGTACATTTTTATCGCAGCGTATAATGTTGGTATCAGCCGTTAATTTCAGTTCACCTTCCTCAACGTTGCCCGATAATCCTTCTGTGTTGGCTCCGGGAATATCAAGCACAAGTTTGATCCCTGTATGATTTTCAATCACATCAGCCGGCGGCGCGAAATCTATATATTCTGAAACTTTTTTTGGAACTGTCATAATTTCACCTCATTTTGATTTTGTGATTCTGATTGTTTTTGCTTTTTCCGTTTCCTGCTTGGGCATAGTGATGGTTAGTATTCCATCGGTGAATTTTGCCTTTACCTGGGAACTCTTGATTTTAGTGGAAAGCTTGATTGCCTCTTCAATTTTACCAAAAGAACGTTCCAGGTGTAAAAATCTTTCGCCTTCCGCAAGCTCAGGCTGACAACGTTCCGCACTGACGCGCAGGAAATTGCTGACTACCTCAATATCAACGTTTTCATGACAGTATCCAGGTAAAGCCATTTGGATGACGAATTCCTTTTTGCCTTCAGTCAAATTGACTTTCGGATAATTTGCCCGGAATCGGTTGAGCCCTTCACTGAGATCGTCAAAGAGTCCGAGGAACTCTTTGTGGAGGTCGTTCACGGTGCGCCAGGGATTAAATAAACCCCAACTTTCGTTTCTTTTCGCTAACATGGCAATACTCCTTTTTTTTTGAGGCGCCTGCCTCAGTTTACTTTGTGAAATAGTGAAAGCATTATGCATGCCAGGTTCTTTTAATGACCTGGTATTTCAGGAATCCTCTTCCCTAATCAGATATTATAAATGAAAAAAACAATATATTCCACAAAAAACGTATTTTTTTTAATATTCGAGCCAGATTGGCTCAATTGAGCATTGGCACATTAGCGTCATTTTGGCAGCCGATACGTCGGACTCGACCGAACGTCGGACTCGTTTATATGAAAATAAAAAAGCATTTGTGCTTTGAATTTATTCAAGTGATATGCTAACTTATTCCAGTAATATGTAACCTAAAACCCGGGGGAATGTGAATGCCGGCTAATATTAAAGAATATCTTGTAGAAATTGAATCCAAATTTAAAACTGGACAAGCAAGCGAACACACCTATCGGGGAGCTCTTCAAACATTAATCGACTCTCTCGGTGATGGAGTTAAGGCGATTAACGAACCCAAAAGAATTTCCTGCGGCGCACCTGACTATATCATTACCCGCGGTGATATTCCTGTGGGATTTATTGAAGCCAAAGATATTGGCAAAGATTTATCAGACAAAACATATAAAGAGCAATTCGGGCGTTACAAAAAATCCCTTGATAATTTGATTATTACAGACTATCTGGATTTTGAACTGTATAGAGACGGTGAATTTGTAACGTCAATAGAAATCGCGAAAGCCAAAGATAACAGAATTATTCCCGTTTCCGAAAACTTTGAAAAGTTTATAAGCCTTATTAAAGAATTCTGCCGCTACAAAGGACAAACCATAAAATTGGCGTCAAAACTCTCAAAAATGATGGCGGATAAAGCTAAAATGCTGGCACTGGTCATTGAAAAAGCTTTGAATGATGATGTAGACAATGAAGACGACAGTACTTTGTATGAACAGTTTGAAGCATTTCAAAAAATTCTCATTCACGATATAAGCCCGGAAGGATTTGCCGACATATACGCCCAGACAATCGCTTATGGAATGTTTGCGGCGCGGTTGCATGATGACACTCCTGATGATTTCAGCCGAAGAGAGGCTGCTGAATTGATTCCTAAAAGCAATCCGTTTTTGCGTAAACTGTTTCAGTATATTTCAGGTTATGATATAGATACAAGAATCGAATGGATTGTTGATGCGCTGGCGGATGTATTCAGGGCAACCGATTTGAAAGCCTTATTGCAGAATTTTGGTCGCGCTACTCAAACCAAAGACCCCTTTATTCATTTTTATGAAACCTTTCTTGCTGAATATGACCCGAAATTAAGAAAAAGCCGGGGCGTTTGGTATACTCCCGAACCAGTCGTAAACTTTATTGTCCGCGCGGTCGATGATGTTTTAAAGAATGAATTCAATCTGCCGAAAGGACTGGCGGATAATTCTAAAACCAAAATCACCAGAAAAGCGCAGGGAACAGCGAGAACCAAAGGAAAAAAGAAAGGAGAAGATGTTTACGAGGAGGTCGAAGTCCACAAAGTGCAGATTCTTGACCCCGCCACCGGAACAGGTACATTCCTCGCGGAAGTTATCAAGCAGGTACACGAAAAATTTAAAGGGCAGGAGGGACTCTGGAGTAATTATGTCGAAGAACACCTGATTCCACGCTTAAATGGTTTTGAAATATTGATGGCTTCTTATTCAATGGCGCATCTAAAGCTTGAAATGCTCCTTGAAGAAACCGGGTACAAAGCACAAAAAGAACAGCGTTTTAACGTTTACCTGACTAATTCCCTTGAAGAACACCACCCAGATACTGGAACTCTCTTTGCAAGCTGGCTTTCACGAGAAGCGAATGAAGCAAACCGCATTAAACGCGACAACCCGGTTATGGTTGTTCTTGGCAATCCGCCATACAGCGGCGAAAGCACAAATAAGGGTGAATGGATTAATGGTTTAATTGACATTTACAAAAAAGACCATAATAGCCAAAAAATTCCAGATACTAAATGGCTTAATAATGATTATGTGAAATTTTTACGTTACGGACAACATTTTATTGAAAAAAATGGTAGTGGTATTTTGGCGTTTATCACTGACAATAGCTATTTAGACAGCATTTCCTTTCGTGGTATGCGATGGCATTTGTTGAAAACGTATGATACAATCCATGTTTTAAACTTACACGGAAATTCATTAAAAAAAGAAACTTGTCCAGATGGCAGTAAAGATAAAAATGTATTCGATATAAAGCAAGGGGTTTCCATTAATATTTTTGTAAAAACAGGAAAGAAAAAAACAAATGAATTAAGCAAAATTTATTATTATGATTTATTTGGTAAAAGAAACGATAAATATAATTTTCTGTGGCAAAACAGCCTGAAAACAATCGACTATAAAGAATTGCCTAATGTTGAACCACATTATTTCTTTGTTCCTAAGGATTTTTCTTCGCAAAAAGATTATGACACTTTTTTTAAAATTGATGAATTGCTAAAATTAAATGGTGTTGGTGTTTGTTCAAAACGAGATAATACAGCAATACAATTCACAAAAAACGAATTAGTTAAGGTATTAGGTGATTTTAAATCTTTACCTGAAAAAGACTTAAAGCAATCATATAAAACAGAAGGCAGTGAGAGCAGAGATAAAAAGACTATTTACGCTAAAGAAAATATTATAAAATTTGGTGTAGAAGATAAATATTTGCAAAAAATAAATTATCGTCCATTTGATATTAGGAATACTTATTTCACAAATAAATCAAGAGGATTTTTAGCATATCCAGTTTATGCGATAATGCAACATTTTACAAAAACTAATTATGGGCTAATTGTATCTAAAAAAAGTCGACAATTAAGTTTAGGGTATATGTTCATCACTAGTTCAATTGTTGATTTGCATATTTTAGACAGTGCGGCAGATTCGACTTATGTTTTTCCTCTCTATCTCTATCCTGACAGTGATGATATATTATCCGCGAGTAATCGCAAGCCTAATTTGGATATGAAAATAGTTGATGAAATTGCATCAGATTTGGAAATGACTTTTACGGATGAAAAAGAAATCACCGAAAACACTTTTGCGCCGATAGATATACTTGATTATATTTACGCTGTTCTGCATTCGCCAGCTTATCGTGAGAAATACAAAGAATTCCTCAAAATCGACTTTCCGCGCGTGCCTTATCCCGAAGACAAGGAAACATTTTGGAAACTGGTAAAACTCGGCGGAGAAATCAGACAGCTTCATTTGCTGGAAAGCCCTACGCTTGAAGATTACATAACCCAATATCCGAAATCCGGCGATAACGTAATTACTCGAAAAATCAACAAAAACGACTGGGAAATAATTGATCCCGAACAGCAACTCGGCAGGATATGGATAAACGACGAACAATATTTTGCAAATATCCCATTAATCGCCTGGGAGTTTTACATCGGCGGTTATCAACCCGCCCAAAAGTGGCTCAAAGACCGCAGAAACCGAGAATTAAGTTACGATGACATTTTACATTACCAAAAAATAATAATAGCACTATCAGAAACCAACCGCCTGATGAAAGAAATAGATACGGTCATGCCGGAATAAAACAAAAAAAGAATATAGATTAATGGATAAAAGTATGAATGAAACCGAATTAAAAAGCTGGGAAGAGTTTGAAGCTGAATATCAGAAAAGACATAAAGAAAACTTAAAAAAACAAGCTGGATTTGGTGTGGCTATTTATAGAGCATTGCAACATGTATTGCCTTTTTAGCCATTTTATCTATATTTGTTTTTAATCTATCAAATTTTTCTTGATTTTTTCTTTGCGCTTCATGGATTTCTCTTTTTGCTTCTTCTATAATCCTATCTTTCTCATCTTTCAAACTTTGTTTTTGAAGGAAAAACATTAAAAAAGAAACGCCTATGCCAACTGAACCAAATAAAATGCCGCCAACCATTATTAATTTGTCAAAATTACGGCTGTACATGTTGTTGCTGTCAATGAGCAATTCTTTATAAATCAAACTTTTTGAATCTAATTTCTGTTGTAACATTCTTGTTTTATTTAGGTCATTTTGTACTTTTGGAATAAAATACCATCTAGGTGAAAACATAACCCAAAGAGCAAGTGCGACAAAAGTTATTGTTACAACTAATAAACATACTTGACTAAACGTTTTTCTAGTAGAACTCATAATTTTTCTCATGTTTTTAAAATTGTTTTTACTAAAATTAAATTAAATGTTTAATCTTGTTATTCAAGGTTTAATATGAAAAAATCATTAATGCATGTGAAAAGCTTAATTTTTGCTTGGGGGCTGTCCCGAATGGCGCACAAGATAATAAACTTATCACCCAAAACAGTTCTTATTTTAAAAAGTTTAGGCGCAAGACCTCTTGCGCTTTCAGTTTCCGCTAAAGATTATGTTTGTCATCAATGCGTTCTTGCAATTTAAAAGCGGCGGAGGACCGCCGCAGTCCAAGGAGCTTATCAGCTCGGGGGAAAACGTGCTGCGTGTTACGATAAAATAATAAAACAAAAAAATAATCATTCTGTCAAAAATTATTCTGTCTAAAAAGGGCGAGACTCCGTCGAGCCGCAAATGTCGCTAATATTCGGCTCGACGGAGTCTCGCCCTCCATAAAATTGTTGCATCAGAGATGTTAACCCTTACGATAAAATAAAACAAAAAAAATAAAAAACCGCTTGAAAATATCGCTTATATGCTATATAATAATTTAAAGGAGTATTAATAGGGAAAAGATGAAAAAAATATATGTACCTACAAATAAGGTTGTTAATTTCATAGACAAACAGCCTGATAATGTT